>JAGXLV010000009.1 GCA_018334495.1 Oleiphilaceae bacterium | reverse complement strand
AGCCCCGATAACCAATGACCGCCGCACCAAAGCCCACGCCCAGACGGGCCTCATTCATCATCTGGAACATGTACTTCAGGCCCTGATGGGCTTCGCCAACCAGATAGCCAAGACAGGGGGCATCATCGCCGAAGCTCAGGGCCGTGGAGGTGGTACCGCGATAGCCCAGCTTGTGAAACAGGCCTGCCAGGGCAACGCCATTGCGCTCGGTCAGATGGCCGTCATCGTCACTGAGGAACTTGGGCACGATGAACAGGGAAATGCCCTTGACCCCGGCCGGCGAGCCCTTGATCTTCGCCAGGACCATGTGGACGATATTTTCGGTGATCGACTGATCGCCTCCGGAAATATAGATCTTGGCGCCCTTGATCAGATAGTCACCGGAGCCGGTCGGAGTCGCCGAGGTTCGGATATCCGCCAGCGAGGAGCCGGCCTGGGGCTCGGTCAGGGCCATGGTGCCGGCAAAACGCCCTGACAGCATGGGCTCAAGGTACTTTGACTGTTGCGCCTCTGAACCAAAGGTGCGAATCAGATTGGCGGCGGCGCTGGTCAGGAAAGGATAACCGGCCGTGCCGGGGTTCGCGGCAGTGAAAAAACCGTTGCACGCCGCCATAACGGTCTCCGGCAGCTGCATGCCACCAAGGTCGTAATCATGGCGACCGGCCAGGAATCCGGCCTCGGCATAGGCGTGAAAAGCGTCCTTTACCTGGGGCAGCAGCTCGACTTTGCCATCAACAAATTGGGGTTCCTCTTTGTCGGCCGCCCGATTATGGGGGGCGAATTTGTCACGGGCTATCTTGTCGGCGGTCTCGATGACGGCATCGAAGGTATCGCGGCTGTGATCGCTGAAGCGTTCCCGTTCAACGAGGCTTTCAGTATCGAGCACTTCGTAAAGCTGGAATGCCAGGTCGCGGCGGTCGATCAGGGCGTCGGTCATTATTGCTGGTCTCCTGTCTATGGCGAAACTGACGTTAGCGACATAATTGCGGACAGTAATGCTATCGCTACGCTGCATGCGGTGAATCATACGGGACGATCTTGTCAGGCAACAGAACTGATGCTCACCTTGCCTTTACTCAGGGTGTCGGATAGGCTCTCAGGCGTCTGAACATGGTGAATTCAGTGGCATTTCCGGGGGATTAGCCTCTCGCCGCAATGATCCAGCCAATTTTCAAAAGCCTTACCGGAGCGCAATAGAACCATGCTACTGGCTGTGTTATCTGGATTTTTACTGGCGATCGTGACACCGGCGCTACACCGGATCACTGGCAGATACATCGGCTGGACCCTCGCCATACTGCCTGCCAGCCTGACCGCCTACTTCGCCAGCCTGATCCCGGATATTCAGGCCAATGGGTCCTTGATGCTGGAATATGCCTGGTTGCCGGGCCTGGGCATCGACCTGAACTTTCTGGTGGACGGCCTCTCGCTAGTATTTGCTCTGCTGATCAGCGGCATCGGCACGTTTATCCTGATCTATGCCGGCTCCTACCTGGCAGGCCATAACTACCTCGCCCGTTTCTTCGTCATCATGCTTTCGTTCATGGCGTCAATGCTGGGACTGGTACTCTCCGACAACCTGATTACGTTGTTTGTATTCTGGGAGCTCACCAGCATCACCTCCTACTTGCTGATCGGATTCAACCACGAGGATGTCGAGGCCCGCAAGTGCGCGCTCCAGGGCCTTTTCGTGACGGCAGCCGGTGGCCTCACGCTGATGGCGGGCCTGATTTTACTGGCGATCATGGGCGACAGCTATTCGCTGTCGGAAATCCTGTCATCGGATATGGCACTACACGAACATGCGTTCTACACCGCAGCCGTCATCTGCATTCTGGCGGGCACGTTTACCAAATCAGCCCAGGTACCGTTTCATTTCTGGCTGCCCAATGCCATGGCCGCGCCGACACCGGTATCGGCATTTTTGCACTCCGCCACCATGGTAAAAGCCGGTATTTACCTGATGGCGCGACTGAACCCGTCCCTGGGCGAGGGCGAACTCTGGGGCTCGGCGCTGATGCTTTTCGGCGCCGCGACCATGGTCACCGGCGCCTATCGGGCATTCAGCAGTACCGGCATCAAGAATGTGCTGGCCTATTCCACCATTATGGCGCTGGGCACCCTGACCATGCTGATCGGGGTGGGTACCGAGCTGGCGCTGACAGCCTTCATCTGCTTCCTGGTGGCACATTCCCTGTATAAAGGCGGCCTGTTCATGATCGCCGGCGCTCTGGACCACGAGACTGGCACCAAGGACATCACCCGCATGGGCGGGCTGAGAAAGGCCATGCCGGTAACGGCTGCCATTACGTGTCTGGCCGCCTTATCACTGGCGGGCCTGCCGCCGCTGTTCGGGTTTATCGCCAAGGAACTGCTCTTTGAGTCATTACTGGACTCCCCGCTCTGGTCCGCCGGCCTCACCACGGCCGCCGTTGCCGCCGCGATACTGATTGTCGGGGTGGCCGGCCTGGTCGCGATCAAACCATTCTTTGGCCAGGTCGTGAATACACCAAAGTCACCCCATGAGGCGCCCTTCGGCATGCTGGTGGGGCCGGCTGTGCTGTCGGTAACGGCCCTGGTATTCGGCCTGGCGCCCTTTCTGCCCGAGGGGGCCCTGCTTCAGTCTGCAGCGGGAAGCGTCAAGGGCGTACCAGTGGAAACCTATCTGGCACTCTGGCACGGCGTCAATCTGCCGCTGATATTGTCCATCGGCAGCCTGTTGCTGGGCCTGGCCCTGCTGTTCCGCTGGAGCCGCCTGCAACCGGCCCTGTACGCCATCAACACCTATGCCGCACGATTTGGTCCGGAAGCCGGTTACTTCCGGTTTATGGAAGGCATCACCATTGTTGCAGCCTGGCAAACCCGGGTACTCCAGAACGGGGTGCTTGGCCTGTACCTGCTTCTGCTCGTAGCCGTGACCTTTGGCCTCACCGGCTACACCCTGCTGAGCCATCATGGTTTCAACCTGACGCTGAATCTGGGTGACAGCCACTTCTACGAGTGGGGTATTGCCCTGTTGCTGGTCGTTGCCGCCATTTTTGCCTGCACCACCCATTCGCGCCTCGGCTCCGTTGCTTCCATGGGCGTGCTCGGCTTCGGTGTCGCCCTCACCTTCATCCTGTTCAGTGCACCAGACCTGGGGATTACGCAATTGCTGGTGGAAACACTGACCGTCATTCTCCTGGTCCTGGTGCTGTTCAAGCTGCCGGAATTCACCAACCTGTCGTCACCCTTTGAACGCTACCGCGACCTTGCGGTTGCCGTATTTGCCGGTGGCGTGATGACGCTGCTTATTCTGGCAGCGCTGGATATCCAGTACTTCGAAAGCATTTCGAGCTACTACATCGAGAACAGCGCACCACTGGCGTATGGCCGCAATATTGTCAACGTCATCCTGGTGGACTTCCGGGCACTGGACACCCTGGGTGAAATATTCGTGCTGTCACTCGCGGCCCTCGGGGTCCTGTCAATGATCAAACTGAGAGCGGAGGATCAGCACAAGCTATGAAATCCAACACGCTGATTCTTCACACAGCCGCACTGTTTATTATGCCATTGCAGCTGATGTTCTCCGTTTTCCTGCTCTTCCGCGGCCACGACGAACCAGGCGGTGGTTTTATTGGCGGGCTGGTCGCCTCCGGGGCCTTCGTGCTCTATGCCTTTGCGTTTGGGGCCAGGAAAACCCGAAGCATCCTTCGCGTTGCGCCGAGGGATCTTCTGGCGGCAGGGTTGCTGTTTGCCATTGCCTCCACCATTCCTGCATTTCTGACCGGGCAACCCATGTTGACGGCACACTGGTGGGAATTGCCTCTGCCCGGCGACAACTATCTCAAGCTGTCGACACCACTGATCTTTGATATCGGCGTCTACGCGGCCGTTCTTGGCACCATCATGACCTTCGTTATGAACCTGATGGAGTCCGACGAATGATCCGCGGCCAGATCACCCAAATGTCCCTTATCAATTCCGAAGGAGAGCCGTTATGGAAAGCCTGATGGCTTATGTGGTCGGCATCCTGTTTGCGGCTGCGATCTACATGATGCTTCGCCGCTCTATCGTCAAGCTGGTCATCGGGCTGATATTACTCAGCAATGCCGCGAACCTGCTCATATTCGTGGTGTCCGGCATGACCCGGGGAGCACCGCCCCTGATACCGGAGGGTGCCGACGCACCACTGGGGGCAATTGCTGATCCGCTACCCCAGGCATTGATACTGACCGCCATTGTTATTGCCTTTGGCGTTCTGGCCTTCGCCGTGGTTCTTATTCGTCGTGCGTATGAAGTCGTGGGAACCGATGACCTTGACCAGATGAAGGATACGGACACTTGAACCCGGAACTTGCTTTACCGATTCTGATCCCGTTAATCTCCGGCGCGCTATCCGTTGCGCTCTGGCGATCTGTTCGCTACCAGCGCATCCTGGCCGTTGCAGGCACCGTCCTTTTGCTGGCAAGCAGCATCTGGCTGCTGCGGTCGACGGTCGCACAGGGCTTCCTGGTGATGGAGATGGGCAGTTGGCCGGCGCCTTTCAGCATTGTCTTTGTATCCGACATACTCAGTGCCATCATGGTTGTCCTGGCCGGTATCATCGGACTTGCCATTGCCATTTACTCCCTCGCCTCGACCCCGAGCGGGCATGAAAAATTCGGCTATTACCCACTTATGCACCTGCTTCTGGCCGGTGTAGCGGGCTCCTTTCTGACCGGCGACATCTTCAACCTCTTTGTCTGGTTCGAGGTCATGCTGCTGGCTTCTTTCGCCTTGCTCACCCTGGGTGGCGAAAGGGCGCAGATGGAAGGCGCGATCAAGTATGTGACACTGAACCTGTTTTCGTCCGCCATTTTCCTGTCGGCGGTGGGGCTGCTTTACGGCACCATCGGCACGCTGAACATGGCGGATATCGCCCAGAAAGTGGCGACCCTGGAAGACCCGGGCATGATCACCGTGATATCCATGATGTTCATGGTGTCTTTCAGCATCAAGGCAGCAACATTCCCTTTGTTTTTCTGGCTACCGGCCTCCTATCACACACCGCAAGTTGCGGTGTCTGCCCTGTTTGCCGGACTGCTCACCAAGGTGGGTGTGTATGCCCTGTACCGTGTCTTCACACTGATTTTTACTCAGGATGTGGAGTACACTCATACCATCCTGCTCTGGGTTGCGGCGGCCACCATGCTGACCGGCGTTCTGGGCGCGGCCGCCCAGTTCGAGTTCCGCCGCATTCTGTCGTTCCACATTGTCAGCCAGATCGGCTACATGGTTCTTGGCCTCGCCCTGTTCACGCCGCTGGCACTGATCGGCGGTGTCTTCTACATCATGCATCACATCATTGTTAAGACGAACCTGTTCCTGGTCAGTGGTATCGTTTACCGGTTGCTGGGCAGTTATGAGTTGAAAGATCTCGGGGGCCTGTATAAAGAGCGGCCCATGCTGGCGCTTCTGTTTCTTATACCGGCACTGTCACTGGCCGGCATTCCACCGCTATCGGGCTTTTTTGCGAAGTTTGTGGTCATCCGCGCCGGCCTGGAAGCCGAGGCTTACGTAGTGACGGGCATCGGCCTGCTGGTGGGCCTTTTGACCCTGTATTCGATGATCAAGATCTGGGCGGAGGTATTCTGGAAAAAGATGCCTGAACACGTTGAAGCTGTCGGGCGCCTGCGGAACGACATCAAAACCGGCCACAAATGGGCCTACTACCTGCCCGTTGTTGGTCTTGCCGCCTGTACTCTTTACATTGGTCTTAATGGCCAGCCAATCTACGAACTGGCCGAGATGGCAGCAGACCAGCTAATGAACCCGCAGCTCTATATTGAAGCGGTTCTGGGAGGGCAGCAATGATCGGGTTTTTCTGGAACATCATGCTCGCCCTGGCCTGGGTGGCACTCAGCGGCAGCTTCACCGCACTCAACTTTATGGCGGGGTTTTTTTTCGCCTATCTCGCGCTGATGGTACTGCAGCGGCAAGTGCCCGCTCTCAAGGGGTACTCGAGACGCCTGCCGAGGATGGCCGCCTTTCTTGTGTACTTTGTCAAAGAGTTGGTCAAAGCCAATTTTCGCGTTGCCTATGACGTAGCCACACCCGTGTGGTATATGAAGCCCGGAGTTATCGGTTTTGAACTTGCGGCCCGCACGGACGTTGAAATAACGTTCCTGAGCAGCGTCATCTCCCTGACCCCGGGTACGCTCAGCCTCGACGTGTCTGATGATCGCAAGGTGTTGTTCATACATGCCATGTTTCTTCAGGACGAAGAGCAATTGCGACAGGATCTGAGGGAACTGGAAACCCGAATCCTGAAGATTTTGCGCTAAGGAGCCAACACGTGATTCCCGTTGTCATCAATATCGTTTATTTCATGCTGTCGCTGGCGCTTCTGTTTGCCTTTATTCGCCTTACCAGGGGGCCTTCGCTACCAGACAGGGTTGTTGCGCTGGAATTGATTGCCTCCATCGTTGTCGGTTACGTGGGTGTCCACGCCATTGATACCGGTGTACCCAGTTTGCTGGACGTTGCCATTGTTATTGCCCTGACGGCGTTTCTCGCGGCCATTGGTTTCGCTCGCTTCCTGGAGCGTGGGGGACAAAAAAATGATTGAGATTATCGTCTCTGTATTGCTGCTGGCCGGTGCCGCCTTCATGGTGCTGGCGGCCATTGGCATTTTACGTCTGCCTGACCTCCCCACGCGGATGCATGCGTCAACCAAGGCTGCCGCCATGGGGGCCATGTTCACTATGGGGGGGGTTGCCTTTTATTTTGGTGACAGCGTCGTGCTTGCCAGAGCCTTTGCCATAGTCGTATTTATTCTGATCACCTCGCCCATTGCCGCGCATGTCATAGGACGTGCCGGTTACTTCACTGGAACCGCACTTTGGGACGGCACTGTGAAGGATGAACTCAGGGACAACTACGATCCGGATACCCACACACTCGGCAGCGGCTATGAAGGCAGCCCGGAGAGGGTCGCTCCACCGCCGGGGCCGGATTCCTCCAAGGACTAATGGCGCGCTTTCCCTTCACCGCTAAAGTGCGATAACCAGCAACACGACAAAGCCCAGAACCATTGCCCCAAGGACGACCCAGAGTGCCGTCGCGAACCAGGCCTGGCGTGGTTTTGGAGGCTGCAGAACCTGCTCGATATGGCCTCGCAACAATGTCATGTTGCGATTGTTCGCTCGCCAGACCAGATCAAACGCATCGCCGGCGACCGGCACCAGGCCCACCACGAAATCGACCACCAGATTGCCGACCATCTTGCCAATAATCTTGGGTCCAGCACCCAGCCTCGCAGCCTCGCTGATCAGGTAAAACGACATTGCAAAGCCGGCCGCATCGCCAATGCCGGGGATCAAGCCCACCAGCGGCTCAATACCAAAGCGGATACCGGTAAAGGGAATCCTGAACCGGCTATCCAGCATTCGGGCATAACGATCAAGTCGGGCCAGGGCCTGCTGGTACTGGGCCTGCTGTTCCGGTGTCAGGGTTTTGGTTTTCAGGTGGTTTCGGTTTTCGCTGATCTGTGTCAGATTGATCCTCTCCTTTTCGAAGCAATTCGAGCATGTGATCACCGATAGCTCGGGAATCTCGGAAAAAGAGCCTGGCATGAAGGAAGTGCAAGACGCGCGGCCCACAGCAGGGAATTTTTCAGAGGTACCCTAAAGTATAACGACAGAGGTTCTTTCTCAATGGCACAGACAAAACTCATCCCCGCTGCTGAAAACGCTTACCAATACCCCTTGCTGATTAAACAATTGTTGCTGTCCGCTCCACGCTATGCGCCGGACCAGGAAATCATCTACGCCGACAAGAGCAAGTACACGTACACCGATCTTATTGAGCGGGTCCATCGCCTGGCCAATGCCCTCACCGATGCAGGCGTCAAAGCCGGTGACACCGTGGCGGTGCTGGACTG
This sequence comes from Oleiphilaceae bacterium, assembly GCA_018334495.1. Taxonomy (GTDB): domain Bacteria; phylum Pseudomonadota; class Gammaproteobacteria; order Pseudomonadales; family Oleiphilaceae; genus Marinobacter. The sequence continues at coordinate 55,237 of JAGXLV010000009.1, read as the reverse complement.
GGATACACCGCGTTACCTGGAATGCTTTTTCGCCGTGCCCATGATCGGGGCCGTTCTGCATACGGTCAACGTCCGGTTGTCGCCGGAACAGGTGATTTATACGATGAATCACGCCGAAGACGACCTCGTGCTGGCTCACGATGATTTCATGCCGCTGCTGGAACAAGTGGCACCCAAGCTCAAGACAGTCAAGGGATACATCCAGCTTACTGACGAACCCCAGGCCAAGACCACCACGTTGACCACTCATGGCGAGTACGAGGCATTACTGGCCAAATCAGCGGACCATTTCGACTTTCCGGATTTTGATGAAAACAGTATCGCCACCACTTTCTACACCACGGGCACCACTGGCAATCCCAAAGGGGTCTTTTTCAGTCACCGCCAACTGGTGCTCCATACGCTGAGCACAGCCGCTACCTTCTCGCCCTCGGACGAAGCGCCCCTGATGCGATCATCCAGCGTATACATGCCGATCACGCCGATGTTTCACGTGCATGCCTGGGGCGTACCCTACGTTGCCACCCTGCTGGGTCTGAAACAGGTCTATCCGGGGCGCTACGATCCGGAGCTTCTGGTCAACCTGCTGACCACCCACGAGGTGACCTTCTCCCACTGCGTGCCCACCATCATGCAGATGCTGCTGGGCACCGAAGCCATCAAGACCGCCGACCTGAGCAACTGGCACGTGCTGATCGGCGGCAGTGCTCTGACCAAGGGTCTATGCAAAGCCGCGGCCGAACACGGCATCCGCATGTATACCGGCTATGGTATGTCTGAAACCTGCCCGCTGCTTAGCGCCACTCACCTCAAGGCAGAAGATCTGGAACTGCCGATGGAACAGCAGATCGACAAGCGGGTTAAAACCGGCGTTCCGGTTCACCTCGTGGATATCCGTATCCTGGATGCGGATGGCAAGGCGCTGCCTCACGACGGCAAGGCCAAAGGCGAGGTGGTGGCGCGGGCACCCTGGCTGACCCAAAATTACCTGAAAGAGCCCGACAAGGGCGAAGAACTTTGGGCCGGCGGTTGGCTGCATACCGGTGATGTGGCCAGTATTGAGCCCGATAACACGCTGGTCATCAAAGACCGTATCAAGGATGTCATCAAAACCGGCGGCGAGTGGCTGTCGTCACTGGATCTGGAAAACCTGATCAGCCAGCACCCGGCGGTGGACAGCGCGGTGGTGATCGGCGTACCTGATGAGAAATGGGGCGAACGCCCCTATGCCCAGGTGGTACTGGCGCCCGGCCAGCAGGCCGACAGGAAAACAATCCAGAACCACCTTCTGCAATTTGTCGAATCCGGCGAGATCAACAAGTGGGCCATACCGGCCGACATCGATTTCGTTGAGGACATCCCCAAAACCAGCGTCGGCAAGGTCAACAAAAAATTGATCCGGGAACAGCTGCAATGACAGCGGCGCCCGCGTGAAACCGCACCCGGCCAGGGGTCAGGCGAAATCGTATTCGCCACCCCTGCCCAGCGCCCGCTTGTAAGCCGGCCGTTGATGAATACGCTTTACGTAGGCAACGATATTCGGATGTTGTTTGTCATTCACCAAACCCCGCGCGACGGCCGCTTCCAACGGAAAGCTCATCTGAAAATCCGCCGCGCTCAGCTCTTCACCCAGGAACCAGGTGTGCTTGGCCAGATGAGTCTCAACGAAGTCCATATGGGTGTCGATTTGCGGGCCAATGAAAATCTCGATGGTTTTGTTGGCAATGCCCCTGGCCACCGGCTTCACGAAAAATGGCATGGGGCTGGTTTTAACTTTCTCGAACACCAACCGCATGACCAGCGGCGGCATCAGTGAGCCTTCGGCGTAGTGCAGCCAGTAGGTGTAATCAATCCAGGCCTGGGTGCCGGGCTCCGGCAGCAGGTTTTTGCCGTAAGTATGGGCCAGATAATCAATGATGGCGCCGGATTCGGCAATGGTGAGGGCGCCATCGGTGATCACCGGCGCCTTGCCCAGGGGGTGCACGTTTTTGAGACTGGAGGGTGCCAGCATGGTTTTGCTGTCACGCTCGTAATGCTCGATTTTATAAGGCTGATCCAGTTCCTCCAGCATCCAGAGAATGCGCTGGGAACGGGAATTATTGAGGTGGTGAACCCTGATCATCTTTCAACTCCAGTGAAGGCGAAATCCACGGCGGGTTTGCGCCCTGAAATGATATCGGTGATAGCGGCGGCCGATCCGCAGGAATGAGTCCAGCCCAATGTCCCGTGGCCGGTATTCAGATACAGGTTGCGAAAATGGCTCTTGCCAATGTAAGGCACATTCGAGGGCGTCGTTGGCCTCAGGCCACTCCAGAATTCGGCCTGGTCCCAGTAACCGCCCTCCGGCATAACTTCGGCCGCACGGCGCACAATCAGCTGGCACCGCACCTTGCTCAGTGCCCGGCTGTAGCCACTGATCTCTGCCGTACCGGCAATCCGCATGCGGTCCCCGAGACGGGAATAAACCAGCTTGTACTCGTCGTCAGTGAGGCTGACATTGAAAGCCGCCTCCGGATTCTTGACGGGCACCGTAATCGAGTAGCCCTTGGCGGGATAAATGTTCAGTGACAGGCCAAGGGTGCGAGCCAGAGGCGCACTAAAACTGCCCAGACACAACACATAGCCGTCAGCTTGCAAGGTTAGGTGCTTGCCGTCTTTCAGGGTATTGACCCCTGTCACCGCATCGCGGCGCTGCTCCAGATCGAGAATCTGGGTGCCGTACTGGAAGTCCACCCCGGCGTCGGCGGCTTTTTGCGCCAGCGCCTGGGTAAATTTGCGGGCGTCGCCAGACTCGTCTTCTCGCGTATAGGTAGCGCCGGTGATGCGATCCCGGATCGGCTTGAGAGCCGGCTCCAACTCCACCGCCCGGGCGGCATCAATTACCTGCCGGTCGCAACCCAGTTCCCGCATGATCCGGGCCGGCTCAAGGGCGCTTTCGTACTCTTTCTCGCTGGTGTAGAAGTGCAGTATGCCTTTCTCCAGCTGATCGTAATCCAGACCCAGTTCGCGGCGCAGAACCTGGAGGTGATTACGGCTGTAGATGCCCAGATTAACCATCTGTCGCATGTTGTAGGCTGCCTTCGCCGAGGTGCACTGGGCCAGAAAACTCAGGCCCCAGCGCCACTGCTGGGGATCCATACGAAACCGGTAAAGCAGGGGCGCGTCCGCCTGACTCAGCCATCTAAGCATCTTCAGGGGGGTGGAAGGTTTCGCCCAGGGCTCGGCATGGGACACAGAAATCTGGCCGCCGTTGGCGTAACTGGTCTCCACGCCGGCCTTGTTCTGACGGTCGATCACGGTCACATCGTGACCTTCCTGCCGCAGAAACCAGGCCGTTGTCACGCCAACGACGCCTGCGCCCATAACCACTATGTGCATTCATGTCCTCCTGTCTGACCTGAAACCCCGCACGCCGCTGCATCGCCCGACGATAGAGACGCCATTTCGCAAAGAGGTACGACCAGGGGGTGCTTTACGATCAATGAATGGCCGGAATCCGCGGGGGTCAGCCGCCGGAGCGCCGAACGGTCCAGCCTTTTGCTTCCAGCAGTGGCACCAGAAGGTCGCGCTGGTCGCCCTGTATCTCGATGACGCCGTCTTTGACGGTACCGCCGGTGCCACATTTGGCCTTAAGGCTTTTGGCCAGGGCCTTGAGTTCTTTTTCGTCGAGCGGGACCCCTGTCACCAGGGTGACACCCTTACCTTTGCGGCCCTTGGTTTCACGACTGACCCGGACAATGCCATCGCCAGCGGGACGTTCGGGGGCGGCGCAGGCGCACTCAGCGACCGGCTTGCCGCAGCCCGGGCACATCCGGCCCTGGTCGGTTGAGAATACCAGCCCGCCTACGGATTTATTTTTCATGATGGACTCCGCTTGTTAAATGCAGCAACGTTCAGGAGCCAATAAAGAAAGCCAGCAAAGCCGCGAAGAACCCCCGTTTGCGCTTCTCGCCCGCCAGTGGCGAGAGCCTGAGCCCGGGCTCTTCCCGCCACTGATCCGCAACCGGCTCGGAGCGGGATTCTTCAACGAGATCGGAACGGTCTTCTGCCAGAACCGCTTCCGCCCGTGACAGGTCTTCTTCCTGCACCCGTAACCGGACACCGCCCAGGGCATCGGAAAGCATCCACTGCATGCTGATGGTGTGTTCGTCCGCCACTATTGCGGTAATGCCTTCGGATTCGAGACGCGATTTACCCAGGTGCGCCTCGAAGGGTAACGTGTACTGACCAACGGTGACCCAGCTCATAACGCTCAGGTGCCCGGCGGATATTTTTCAAACATATCCACCACCACTTCGTTGATCAGCTCACGCCGCCGGTCAGGTGACATCCCTTCGTTGAGACGTTTATTGCTGGAAGCCCGCCAAACCACACGATCCATCGACGGATCGATCAGCTCCAGGACCACCTGACCTTCCTGAATCTCGCGGATCGGCGGTCGTGTCGCAACACCAAATCCGAACAGGCCCCGGTGCAGCCCAAGCCCGTAGCTAAAGCCGCTGGTATCAAGGCGCTCTACCTCCTCGATACCATAGGTGACCCACAGGTCGGCTTCTTCAGCCGGGGCCCTGCGCAGGTTTCTGCCTTCAAGGACCCGTTTGATGGCCGCTTCAAGGCGGGAAGAGTCCAGCGACATCGCGTTGGTTCTTATTTCCTCCGGCGCAAAAGCCCAGGTGTCGTATTGCTCGAACGGCACGGCGCTATCATAGTCGGTCATCACTGTGCTGGCACAACCTGTCAGCATCAGCACTATCAGGGGCAGGATCAAAACATGCATGACTGAACTCTCCGCAATGGTCACTAATATATCCAGTATACGCGCAGTGCCAGCCGCTTGAACCACCAGGGGCCGCATTATCTCTGCGAATGGTAACGTATGCCTTGCGCCTGACAAAAACACACCAGAGCCCGCCAGTGGTCTTCCGGCACCTGGAGTTGCACGGTTGCGCCCGTGTCGTACCCCACGGATTCCACTAGGGCGTCGTGTTGAGCGGCCCAGTGCCTTAATGGTTGCTCCTGGGCAAAAGACAGGCTCAGGCTGGCGCCAATCAATACCGGCCGAGTGACTCGGTCAACCGCCGACAAGACACTTTCAGCCGCACCCGCATAGGCTCGCACAAGACCACCGGCACCGAGTTTTACGCCACCAAAATAACGGATAACGATCACCAGGACATCGCCCATATCCTTGTGCTGGATCACACCGAGAATGGGTTTGCCCGCAGTTCCCGAGGGCTCGCCGTCGTCGTTCATGGCCGCCTCGAGGGCGGCACCGGGGCGACCGATTTGATAGGCCCAGCAGATATGACGGGCATCCGGATACTCGGTACGGGCCTCGGCCAGTAACCGGCGTACATCGGCCCTGTCAGCGACGGGCGCAATCCGGGCAATGAACCGGCTTTTTTTGACCTCCGTTTCCCGGGTCAGACAACCGGCCGGCACCGGATAATATTGACTCATCCCAGGCTCGACTCGGTAAACACCGGCCAGACCAGTGACACAACAAGGCCACCGCCGGGCACCTGCTCTGCCACAACCCCGCCATCGTGGCTTCGCATTATATTGGCGGCAGTCGCCAGCCCCAGCTCCCAACCCCGGCCTGCTCCGGCGCCGGTTTCCCGGGCAAAGGGTTCAAACAGAGTGTCGAGCCTGGCTTCATCAACATCGGGGCCCGAGTCTTTGATGTCACAGCGTATGTGCCTGACGTGACGTCGCGGACCGCTGTCTTTTTTGCTGTGAGACGATAGCCGCTGCCTGTCAGGCCCCGTGTGCTCCGATACGGTCAGAACCACCGACTGGCCGGGCGGCGTCCGGTCCAGTGCATTCTGAAGGACGCTGTCCAACGCGCGGTGCAGCAGTCCTGGATCGCCCAGCACCGTCATTGCGCGACACTGGGGCGCCACGTTCAAGCGGCAGTCGACACCCCGCTGCTCGGCGTATTCAGTGGCATCCTGCAATACACGGTGCGTCATCCTGACCAGGTTAACCGGCTCCCGGGCAATATCGGAGCCTTTCTCCGCCAATCGATAAAGTGTCAGAACCTGATCGGTCATCACTTCCATGCGCCGGTTCTGGCGCAGCACAGCGTCCAGCGAGCGGCTCTGATCCAGTCCGTCGTCGGCCAGCTCGATGGCTTTGCGTTGGCGGCTTAATGGGATAACAAGATCATGACAGAGATCCCGAAGCAGGGTTCTTTGATGATCCCGATTGGCCCCGGCCTGGGCGGCCAGGGTACTGAATGCGCGACTCAGGGCACCAATTTCATCACGGCGCTCGTCAAGAGCACCTGGCCCGTTTGCCGGCATATCACCATCCGTTATGGCGTAAGCCCTTGTTTCCATCTGGCGCAAGGGCGCGGACACCCGCCTCGTCCACCACCAGCTCACCAGAGTCATGATCACCAGTCCCGGCGCCAGGGCGATGACGGGGTAAAAGGCCGTGCTCTCACCCGGATCAAGCCCACCGGGCGACCAGTTCAACGGATGAATGCCGGCGATGGCATCGGCAAAGTAATGGACCATCAGGTGGCCGGCTATGACGGCAATGATCAGGGCCAGCCACAGAACCAGCAGCATCTGCCAGAATAAAGAAAAACGCAGGCGGATATTTTTCACGGGCGGCCACCCGAATCCAGGCGCCGATATTCCTCAGCCGCCACCAGCAACACGCCATTGTGCATATCAAACTCCCTAAAACAGATCCGGACAGTCTAACATGGTAAAAAATCGTGAATCGCTCAGCTCGTCCATCGGGGCTTCAAAGCTTTAAAAACCACGGACGGACACGGACAAAAAAATGGCTTAGCCAAGGCCGCCTGATGGGGTTGGACGCGCGGAAGCCGGAGCCATTTTCACGGAGCGTGAGCAGCCATGGATGGCTGCGCCCGAGCCCTACATGGATGTATTTACGGGCGTCTCCGTGAAAAAGGCTCCGGCTTCCGAGCCCGCACCAAAGTAAAACCAGGCAAAGGCACGGACGCCCCAAAAGCTGAATTTTCCTATATGACTCGCTTCGGGTCGTTCCAACACCCATTTCATACATTTTTCAGAGATCAGATTCTCAGCATTTATGTCCCGACGGGTGATCGCCCACCGGATTTTGACGTAATCTAGAGGGCAACTCGTTCCTTCAGGAGTGCAATTGGATAATGGCCCCACCCGGCACATCAGGCTTTCGAATTGAAACCATCGACTCGATCAGTGAAATCCCCGAGACCACCTGGGATGGCTTTGCCGGCACCGGTAACCCGTTTTTGCGGCACAGTTTCCTGTTGGCTCTGGAAACCAGCGGCTGCACCACGGCGGCAACCGGCTGGACGCCGTCTCATCTGGCGTTTTACCAGGGAGACAAGGTCGTGGGCGTGGCGCCGGCCTACCTTAAGAATCACTCCATGGGCGAATACGTCTTCGACTGGGCCTGGGCCGATGCCTTTCAGCGTTACGGACTGCCTTATTATCCAAAGCTGTTGATTGCCGTGCCCTTCACGCCGTCAACCGGCGGCCGCCTATTGCTGGACGGCGACTTCCGGGCGCAATTGCAGCCTGAAGCACTGGTCGCGGCTCTGGATGATGTTGCCAAAAAGACCAACGCGCATTCCTGGCATCTGCTGTTCCCTGATGAACAGGATCGGCTTGTATTCAATGAAACCGACCACTTGCACCGCCTGGGCTGCCAGTTTCACTGGTTTAACCGCCATTATGCGGACTTCGACAGCTTTCTGGACGTGCTGACTTCCCGCAAACGCAAGTCCATTCGCAAGGAACGCCGTCAGGTCGCCGAGCAAGGCATTCATTTTGCCCAGTTTCCCGGCAGGGCGTTGCCCGAGCAGGTACTGTCGGCGTTTTATGTGTTTTATCAGGCCACCTACCTCAAACGGGGTCAGCGACCTTATCTGAATCTGGCCTTTTTCAGCGCCCTGGTGGCGAACCAGCCGGATCAGGTGCATGTGACCATGGCCCTGCACGGCGACAAGATGATCGCCGGCGCGCTTTTTCTCATGGGCGACGATACGCTCTATGGCCGCTATTGGGGCTGCCTGGAGGAATATAACCATTTGCATTTTGAAACCTGCTACTACCAGGGGATCGAGCTTGCCATTGCGCGCGGCCTGAAATGTTTCGACGCCGGAGCCCAGGGCGAGCATAAACTGGTCAGGGGCTTCGAACCCCAGCTGACCCACTCCTGGCATTGGGTGGAACATCCGGGCTTTACCGATGCCCTGAGGGATTTTTGCCAGCAGGAACGGGCCCAGACCAGGGCCTATCACCAGGCCGCATTAGAGGCTCTGCCTTTTCGTCAGGAAAATTAACCGCAAACTCTGGAGTGAACGATGCTCAATATGGATTTCACTCAAAAGGTGATTCTGAACACCCACACACTGCAATGGCAACCCAGTCCCTCCGGCGGTGTCAGCCGCAAGCCACTGGCCCGGGAAGATGCGGAGCGCGGTCATGCCACCAGCATTGTGCGCTATGAGCCGGGCGCCCGATTCAATCGGCACGAACACCCGCTGGGTGAGGAAATCCTCGTGCTGACGGGCGTTTTTTCCGATGAAAACGGCGATTATGGCCCCGGCATGTATTTGCGCAACCCGCCGGGCAGCGGCCATGCGCCTTTCAGTGAAGAGGGCTGCACACTGCTGGTGAAACTTCACCAGTTTGACCAGGCCGACCGCGAAACGGTTCGAATAGACACCTCCAGTGCCGAGTGGCGCGCAGGACACGGCGGCCTGCAAGTGATGCCTCTGCACGCATTCGAACACGAGCATGTCGCCCTGGTGAAATGGCCCGCACGGGAACGTTTTCAACCCCACCGTCATTTCGGCGGCGAGGAAATTCTGGTTCTGAGTGGCGAATTCTGCGATGAGTATGGCCGTTATCCGGCCGGCACCTGGATGCGCAGCCCGCACCTGAGCCAGCATCATCCGTTCGTGGACGAAGAAACCGTTATCTGGGTGAAAACCGGGCACCTGCCGGTCACTCACCCTTCTTGATCAGGCCAAGCCGACCACACCCGACAGACAGAGTGCCAAGGACCGGGTCAGGAGGCCTTGCGGAAAGTCAGATTGATGCGACAGTTGCCGGTCAATTCATGGCATCCGGGCTTGAGGGTATTCACGCCGTGGTATCGCAGGCGGTCCGGCCCACCCCAGACAAGTACATCGCCGTTATTCAGTGTCAGGCGCAAGGGCTTGTCATTCCGCCGCAGGCCGCCAAAAAGAAACACAACGGGCAGACCAAGTGATACCGACACAATGGGGGCACCATAATCCTGCTCGTTCCGATCCTGATGCAGGCCCATGCGGCTGCCTGGCAGGTAACGATTAATAAGGCAGGCGTCTGTGTCAAAATTGGGGTAACCGGCCTTTTGCGCCGCTTCGCGGGCCAGAGCGCGGAAACCTTCAGGCATCGCCGGCCAGGGTCTGCCGGTCACTGGGTCGCAAGATGTGTAACGGTAGCCGCTGCGATCGGTGGTCCAGCCCAGGGGGCCGCAGTTTGTCATGAAGGCTGACATGGAATGGCCACCGGGCGTGACCATTTGCCGAAAAGGCGCCTCGGTTTCCACCCGAGCGATATCCGCCAGCAGTGCCCCGGCCTGGTCGGACACAAAGCCATGCAGGAGGCTTGTGCCAGAAGCCAGTTGCTCAGCCCCGACGCCGCCTTGCTGAAATAAATCCAGGGTCACACTCGAGCCTCGCGAGAAAGCAGCCACTGTTTGCGCTCCACACCCCACCGGTACCCCGAAAGCTTGCCGTTGCTCGCCACCACCCGATGGCAGGGTACGATCACCGCCAGGCGGTTGGCACCGCAAGCGCCGGCAACAGCACGAAAGGCCCTGGGTGCGCCGATCCGCCCGGCCATGTCGGCATAGCTTACTGTTTCGCCGGCGGGCACCTTTTGCAGCTCCCGCCAGACCCGTTTCTGGAAGTCGGTGCCACGGAGATCCAGCGGCAAATCCAGGGCTGCTCCTTCACCCTGGCCCTCGATCAGATCGATGACGAGCCCGAGGACATAGCCCGAATTTCTCCGGGAATCCTGCACCATTTCGGCCCCGGGAAAGAAGCCGGGCAGATCCCGGGTCAGGGATTCCGCATCATCAGCCATCATGACCAGGACGACACCCCTGGCACTGACCGCAGTCAACACCTTCCCGATGGAACAGGAGCCCCGGGCAAAATGCAGAATTTCAGTCTTGACTGGCCGGTCCATTCGCTTTCTCTGCGTCAACGCCAATATCTTCATGCCAGAGCTCGGGGCTCTGGTCGATGAAGCTTTCCATCAATAACCGGCATTCCGGGTTGTCCCACACTTCCAGTGTCACACCGCGGGCGCGGAGGTACTCTTCGGGACCACGAAATGTGTGGTTCTCGCCGACAATGACTTTGGGGATACCGTATAAAAGCACCGCGCCGCTGCACATATCGCAGGGCGACAGGGTGGAATAAAGCGTGGCGCGTTGATAATCGGCCGCAGTCAGGCGACCGGCGTTTTCAAGGCAGTCCATCTCCGCATGCAGGACCGCACTGCCCTGTTGCACCCGGCGATTGTGGCCGCGGCCCAGGATTTCGCCGTCCAGAACCAACACCGAGCCGATCGGGATGCCCCCCTCTGCCAGGCCCGCTCTGGCCTGAGCTATCGCCGCCTCAAGAAACTTGTCCACTTGTTGTCTGCCTCTGCCTGAACGCAAAACGGGGCCCAGGCCCCGCATGCATCAAAAGTTGAGGGTTAAACCCAGGCCGATGCCATCAATGACGAAATCGTCTTCATCAAGATAGCGCATGTATTCCAGATTTCCCGAGAGGGTTTCGTTAATGACCATATTAGCGCCAATGCCGTAAGACAAACCCGATTCGTCCTCATCGCTGGAATCCTGAAAGCCACTGCTTTCGAGTTCATAACGGGTAAAGCCGATAATGCCATAGGGGGTGAACGGCGATTCGTTGACAACATTGACCGTGGCGTAGCCGCCAAAGAAGTTGTCGGCTTCGAGGTCGGTGCCGGCACCGATTCTGTCATCGTCCACACCAAAACCGGCGCGGGCCTCAAGGCCGAAATAAGGCGTGATGTAGCCGCCAACTTTGCCTGAAAGGGTGCCAAGATCCGCGCTACCGCCGTTATCAACATCCACATCAACAAAGGTGTAGTTGGCGCCGGCATAGAGGTTGCCACCGCCTGACTTGTACATATCCGCAATTGCGGGCGCAGCCGCCACAGTCAGGGCCGTCATTGCAATAATAAGAGCCGGTATCCTGTTCATTTATACTTCCTTTTTGAAAAATCACTGCAATGGAAACGGGACAATTCCCGTTCCCCGTGGCCTGTAACCTGATCCAATCACCATGACAAATCTATACGCAGTATCCCGAAGGCCCTTCGCGAATGACTGCCTCACCAGGGTAATTCTTCGCCACTGCTGTGCCAAAACGAACCGGTGTTCTCCAGGGTCAGCTCGTCGATACGCTGTGCCAGGCCCGAAGCGGCCTCGACTGGCGTAATCTTGCCGCCAAAACTGACCATTCGGGTCTGGACATAGCCGGGGTGCAATTGGGCGACCGCGATGCCGCGAGGCTTAAGGTCCATCGCAAGTGATTTACCGAAAGCATTAAGGGCGGCTTTGGAGGCCCGATAGCCGTAGCGCCCACCCGAATCGTTGTCCGCGATAGAACCCATGCGGCTGGTGATATTGGCGATCTTGCTGCCCTCGTGCAAATTGGGCAACAGCGCCTGGGTTACCCGAAGCGGGCCATAGGCGTTGATTTCCATCTGGGTTCTGATCGAATCGAAATCTATTGTGCCAAGCTTCTCGTCCTGCAAGATACCCGCATTGTTGATCAACAGATCAAGGGACTGATCAACAAGCTGGCCGGCCAGGTAGCTCACCTGAGCGTCATCGGTCACATCGACGCCCTCAAATACCCGACTTGCCACTTCATCAAGCTCGTCGGAAGTCTGGCGACAAACACCGATCACCTGCCAGCCTTCGCGTTCATAATGACGAGCCAACTCAAGACCTATACCGCGATTCGCGCCAGTAATCAGAACAGTTTCCATAATCTGTCTCCTATAATAATTAAGCAGGAATCCTGCAACCTTCTGAATCCTAACACCCTCCCTTGTTTCCTTCACATGTCGTGGCAATCCCGACATTTACCTGAGCGGGCCGGGCTTGGTAATGTCGGATAACAACCGAAAACCGCAAGGAGCGCTTTATGGAATCGCAGAGATTTGCTGATACCGACCTCAAAACCACCCCCGTCGGCCTTGGTACCTGGGCCATTGGCGGCTGGATGTGGGGTGGCACCGATGAAAAGCAGTCCATTGCAACCATTCAGACCGCCCTGGACAAGGGCATCAACCTGATCGACACGGCACCCGTCTACGGTTTCGGCCGGTCCGAGGAAATCGTGGGCAAGGCCATCGCCGGGGGGCGGCGCAAGGATGTAGTGCTGGCCACCAAGGCCGGGCTGAACTGGAACCCGGAAGGCGGCGATATCTGGCGCGATGCCACCGCCGCACGAATCGAACAGGAAGTCGCGGATTCCTTGCAACGGCTGCAGACCGATCATATCGACATTTACCAGATACATTGGCCTGATCCGGCAACGCCAATGGAGGAAACGGCCAAAGCCATGGAACGGCTCTATCGGGATGGCAAAATACGGGCCATTGGCGTGAGCAACTTTTCACCTGAACAGATGGACGAGTTTGCTAAGTTTGCGCCACTTCACAGCCTGCAACCGCCCTACAACCTGTTTGAACGCGGCATAGAGAAGGACATCCTCCCTTATTGCAAGGACAAAGGCCTGGCCACGATTACCTATGGTGGGCTGTGCCGCGGCTTGCTCAGCGGCCGCATGCGGGAAGACACGCAATTTGAGGGAGATGACCTGCGCCAGAAGGACCCGAAATTCCAGGGTGAGCGCTTCCGGCAATACCTGAACGCGGTCGCGGCCCTCGACCGTTTTGCCTGGGATTACGCGGGCAAAAATGTTCTCGCTCTCGCTCTGCGCTGGCTGCTGGACCGAAAAGAAGTAACCACAGCCCTTTGGGGTGCGCGCCGGCCCGATCAGCTGGAACCGATCGGCGACGTGGAAGGCTGGTCGCTGGATGCGGAAGCCATGAAACAGATTGACCAAATTCTGGATGACAACATCAAGGACCCGGTGGGGCCGGAGTTTATGGCACCGCCTGCACGCACAAGCTGAGATTGATGGGCTGAAGGCACTGGCCGGACGGGCCTGCGCCTTCCTGTCCGGCTTAAAGAAGCGCCACAGCCTCCGCCAGGGTTTCAGTAATACGCGCATTCAACTTCAGGCCCACCAGCGCATCCGCCCGCGTCCGGCCGATGTTCAGGGTTGCGATGGGCTTATTCCACTCATGAGCGTGGCGGCAGAATCGGAAACCCGAATAAACCATCAGAGACGACCCGATGACCAACAGGCCGTCGCTGGCCTGGAGGGCATCCAGGGCGGAAGCCACCCTGGGCCTGGGCACGTTATCACCAAAAAATACCACGTCCGGCTTAAGAATACCGCGACAACGCGGGCAACCGGCCACGCGAAAAGTGCTGAAATCCACCTCAAGATCCGCGTCACCGTCCGGCGCCCTGTCGGCGGTAAAATGTCGGAAGTCGGGATTGAGCTCATGGCAGCGATCGTGCACTTCGTCCCGCTCACAGCGATAACCACAACTCATGCAGACCGCCTGATCGGCCCGGCCGTGGAGATCGACCACGCGCTGGCTGCCGGCGCGCTGATGCAGACGGTCGACGTTCTGGGTGACCAGCAGTCTCGCCCCGGCCCTGTTTTCCAGCTCCGCCAACAAGCGATGGGCCTTGTTGGGACGGGCGTTGCGCATCACAGGCCAACCCACCAGGCTGCGGCCCCAGTAGCGCTGACGCACAGTCTCGAAGCCCATAAAATCCTGGTGCTGAACGGGCTGCTTCCGCTTCCAGGCACCCTCGCCATCCCGATAATCGGGTATTCCCGAGTCCGTACTCACGCCGGCCCCGGTCAGGATAAACAGATTGGGGTGTTGCCGGATAAACCCGGCCAGCAACACAGCCGCTTCAGCGCTGTTTTTCAGTGGCTTTTCGCCGGTGACCATTGGCGCTGGCCGGCTCACTTGTCTGGCAGGGGTCATTTCGCATCCTCGTCACTTTACAGTGACGCCCAGTTTAATGGGCGAAAGCGAGCCATCCAAGGGTTTTTCGGTCAAGGCAGACCGATGAAAAAAGAACCGGCTTCGGATCCGCCGAAACCGGTACAGCAGAACCTTTTCGCTCAATCAGCCCAGACTTTCTGGAACAACAGGTCGTAGTCATTGGGCAGTTGGCCGCGCACGTCGCTCATTTCGCCGGCAGATACGGCCTCATTCAATGTGCCCATCACTACCTGGGCATGATGAGTTGCCTGATTCAGGGGCACGCCTTCACGCTCCCCGACCCGGGCAATGAACGTGTCGACATCAAAGCGCTCGCCTTTGCCGGGACTTTCCGGAAAAAGGTGCTGGCCAATTTCCCCGGGCAACTGCGAGGCAATGTCCTTGGGTTCATTGCCATTCAAGCGCTCAGCCAGGGTGTTCAGCGTCGCACGTGTGGCGCGCAAGGCATCTTCCAGGTTATCAAACTGGGCGCGGTGCTGGACTTTGCCCAGGAAGTCGTGAAATTGCATGAGCAGCTCCTTCTGGTTTCCTGACTTGAAAATCGCTATTTTTGCGGTCGGGCTTCCCAGCCTGCCGGGGCCTCTGCGCCATTCTCCGGATGGTCAGTGGCCGCTACCCCGGGCTTGCTGACAACCTGAACCGAACTGGCCTGGGGGCCGTCGTACCCCATCTGCGGCTCGAACCTGACTTCGGTACCCGGGGTCAGTCGGTCAAAGTCTCCATGCAACACCGCATTACGATGGAAAAAATACTCCTCGTTGTCGCTGGGCGATTTGATAAACCCGTAATCCTGTTCCGGAAAAAGCCGCACAACCATGGCCGTGGGCTCCTCATGATGTTTAACATCACCATTACGCATGTCCGTTTCTTTCTGGATGCGTTTTTCCATGGCCTCGAACGCCCTCCGGATGACCGGACGTAACTGAACCTGGGTATCGCCGACGGTACCCTGTTTGTCGACCACCAGGTCTTTCTTCGGGGGAAAGGTCACTTCCACCAGGACCCTGTAAGGGTTGCCCGTATTGTGGCTGTGCTGGGCCCGACCGACCGTCACACGGCAGGAAATGAGGTTGTCGCACATACGGTCGAGGCGCTCGACTCTCTCTTCAATGTAGTCATCAAGCCATTGGGAACGATCGACGTCGTTGAATTTCACTTCAAGCGGGATTTGCATCTATCAGAGACCCCTGTTTTTACTGGCTTAAATAATGTTGTGGCGGAATAACGAGTATCCGCCGCCCTCTACATCAGAGATTGATATGAGGACGGCCAATTTCAAGCGTTGGTGGTGTAAAAATCCGATCAGACCACCGATTTCTCATGATCCGGAAGCGACCAAAGTCGTAAGCGTTCGCCACCAAGGAAGCCAGGACGGCTTACGCCGGGGAGTGTTACATTACCTTTAGACAATTCCCTTTCAGGCTGACCATCGAAAGCAAAAAGGTATGCCCATGCTCACCTTTCCCGGCATTGCACGAATACTGGTTACATTACCCCTGCTCGGGGTTCTGAGCTGGCCTTTGTCCGCCGCCTATGACGACAATCGTAACGCTCGCGAGATGATTGAAGTTCTCGATGCCTATACCGTTTACAAGATGGGTCAGTTCGATCTGGCGTTCGAGCGTTACCTGGTACTGGCCCAAAACGGTAGCCGCCAGGGCATGCTGAACGTGGGCAACATGTACGCCCAGGGGCTGGGCGTGCCGCAAAGCCACGAAAAAGCGCTTCACTGGTACCGCAAATCCGCCGAGGCAGGCGACGCCATCAGCATGGAAGAGCTCGGCAAAGCCTACGCCGAAGGCCGGGGCGTGGCGGCTGACCCTGAATTGTCGACATACTGGTACCTTAAATCGGCCGAGAAAAATAACGCCGAGGCCCAATGGGTGATCGGTAAGCAGTTGTATGACCAGGGTGACAAATTGGCGGGCCTGAATTGGATACGCACGGCAGCCCGTGAAAACGGCCAGCCCGGCGCCCAGCAGTTCCTGGCGCAACTTGACGGCGATGACGCCAGCCAACCGGATGTCGACGCCAGCCAGCGCAAGGCGGTGCTGGCGACACTGACCGGGATTGACGGGGCTATCCGAGCACGCGATCCCGGCCGGATGCTGCAATATCTGGCTCCGGACGCGGAAATCCGGGTGCGTTTACCCGGCAGCCCGGCCTGGCAGGAACTGTCGGCGGCCGAACTGGCGGACCTGTGGCAGGCCACGTTTGACCGAAACCCGGTTTATCATTACCAACGGGTGCAGCCGGACCTGGTGGGAGGCGAAAACAAGGTTATGGCTTTTTCACGCATCCGGGAGTGGTTCGGGCCCAAAGAGGATGGCGTTGACCTGGAAAT
Organism: Oleiphilaceae bacterium; assembly: GCA_018334495.1. Taxonomy (GTDB): domain Bacteria; phylum Pseudomonadota; class Gammaproteobacteria; order Pseudomonadales; family Oleiphilaceae; genus Marinobacter. Next base: position 38,731 of record JAGXLV010000009.1, on the reverse strand, counting down.
TCACGAGAACGCCGAACTGGTTGTGGGCGCAAACGACGCGATCATTCATCGCCTGCGGCTGGACATGCGCAAACCCAACCAATAGGTCGCAGGCAGAACCATTCAACGATGGCCGTCAGGGCTCTGGCTGACATTCCGGGCAGATATAAGCGGGACGGCCCGCCGCCTTGATCTTTTTCAAGCCGGTACCGCAGCGGGGGCAGGGCTCGCCCTCATGGCGTCGGGGGATCAGAAACCGGTCCGGCATACGGGCCGGATCCACCCCCGCCTCAATGGCGGCATGGATTACGCTTGTCATGACCTTAAACACCTGCCTGCGGGTGGCGTCATCCAGGGAGGCGACTGGCTGGTCCGGATGAAGTTGCGCCTGAAAAAGGATTTCATCCGAGTATTCATTGCCGATACCGCTCATCAGCTTCTGGTTCATCAGCGTGGATTTGATCCGGCCCCGCGGCCGATCGATAATCTCGACAAATTCGTCTTCGGCCAGTGACAGGGCATCCGGCCCCAGTTCATGCGCCTGCGCAAACCATTCGGGATCTTCTATTAATTGCATGCGCCCCAATTTTCGGCGCGAGTTGAAGGCCAGTAAATAACCGTTATCCAGATGAAAACGCACGGCATCATAACGGGACTCGCGGTCGTCATCCGCGCTTGCCTTTTTGCAATAACGTGGGTAACTGGTCATGCGAAAATGCAATGCCAGCCAGTGATCCCCGTCCAGCTTGACAAACAGATGCTTGCCCCGCCGATCGCTCTCCTGAAAAGCCCGGCCCTTTGCAGCCCTTGCCAGTTCCTCGGGGCTGGTATCGACAAGTACCCTTGAGTCGAGGACCTCGACCTCTGTAATGGTCTTGCTCAGGGAGGTGGAATCGATATAGCGCTTGTACACTTCTACATCGGGCAGTTCCGGCATAACGGCCTTCCTTGCAAGGGGTCGTTGTCGTCAACGCGTGAGATCCGTGTCCTGTTTGCGATAGCTATTGCCGGGCACAGCAATATCAACCGCGATTTCAGGTCGCCTCTTCCGGTTCCGGTGCCACGATCAGCACGCGACCTTCAAAGCCGACCACTCTGACCGCATTACCCGGCGCGATAGCAATGTCCGTGGCGGACCTGGCCTGCCAGTGCTCACCACGCACCTGAATCAGGCCCAGGCCGTTAATCGCGGTAAGACAGGTGCCCCGCTCACCGACCAGGGGTTCAACGCCCTCAGGCCCGGCGTCTTCCAGGGCTGGTCGGGAAAACGGGTAAAGAAGCGCGTCCTTCAAGACCCACAGCCCCATGATAATCAGTGCTGTACCGGTTTCCACCCAGCCTTCGGCACGAAGCATAAGCAGAATAACGCCAAGAAAAAGTGCGCCGGGCACCTGCATGAGAATGTATTTTGGCAAAGGCGACATCTAATGCCCCGTCTGGTTCGCCTGACAGGTCGTAGCATTCTCCGCCTTCACGAAAAACCCGGCAGCCTATGCCTCTTTTTCCAGCTCCGGCGAATACTCGCCACGGCGCGCCAGGCTGTTCAGGCGTGCACGTTTAAGCAAGGCGGCCTGAGCCTCCTCCCGTTTATCGCTGTCGCCCGACCAGGCCTTCATTGCCGGCTCCTGCAAGGCCCGCCCGTACGACATGCTCAAGTGCCAGGGCGTGGTGGCGGGATGCCGGTTAAGGGCGTTCAGGTTGGCCGTGGCTTCTTCCGGGGTCTGACCGCCGGACAGAAAGTTGATGCTGGGCACCGCCGCTGGCACGGTACGCCGCAAAATCCGGATGGTGGCATCGGCCACTTCCTCGGGAGACAGGGTGTCAGCTTCCTTGCCCGCCGTCACCATACTGGGTTTGAGGATCATGTGCTCCAGCCTCACGCCGTGCTGATGCAGGGCATGGAAAACCGAATGCCAGACCTGCTCATTGACCTCGGCCGACCGCTCAATGCTGTGGTCGCCATCAATCAGCACTTCCGGCTCGACAATCGGAACGATGCCGCAGCTCTGGCAGACGGCGGCATAGCGGGCCAGGGTTTCGGCGTTGGCAGTCAGGCCAAGGAGCGTCGGATTGTGCGGGGTAATCGGATAGACCTCCCGCCACTTGGCAAAGCGGGCACCCTGGTCACGATAACCTTTCAGCCTCTCCGCCAGCCCATCCAGGCCATAGGTAATCATGTCGCCGGGGGCGCCGGGCAAGTCGCCTTTACCCTTGTCCACCTTGATGCCTGGAATAATTCCCTGGGAGGAGGCCAGCTCCGGCAATAGCATGCCGTTTTCATCTTTCTGGTTCAGGGTTTCTTCGTAAAAGATGACACCACAGAGATAGCGGCCCAAATCCGGCGTGGAAAGCAACATTGAACGGTACCACCGACGGTTTTCCGCAGTGGATTCCACCCCAATGGCGCTCAGGCGCTTGGTAATGGTGCTGGTACTTTCGTCGGCCGCCAGAATGCCCCGATCAGCATCGATCATGTCGTCCATCGTTTGTTGAAGTTGAGCATAGATCGACATCTAACCCTCCTTAGTTTGTTGGTGGTTCATGTCATGGTTGCTGATTTGTGCGGCATGAGCAAGACGTGCAGCAACAAACTCACGCCGTATGATTTCGACGCTCTGTTTGCCATTCTGGGGTGAAATCCCCGGTGCCGTGAATTTACCGGGCCCTGGGCTGACCGGTGAAACTTTGGCATCGCGAAGCTGACACAGTTTATCAGTGGCCAAAACCGCTTTCAGTGACCAGTATTACCCCTGCACCGAAGGGTGTTTTTTCGAAGAGGTTGGTTGAAAATTTCAGGTCTTCTACTTTCTTGCGGGAGTCGCCCAGCACGAAGGTGGGCTTGCCCAATGCCTGCATCGACTCGACTATGCGGCGGCTGCCAATTTTGTTAACGAAGTAGTCATTATTGTACTGATCCGTACCGAGGAAGGCCGTATCCGTCTCGCTCGCCAGTTCGGGCAGATCCGCGTCATTGACCAAACGTACGTCCAGCCCGGCTTTTTGTAGCTCCCGATACTGCAATTCGCCCTCGCCGCCGGGTTCGGATCGAGTCTGACAGACCTGCAACCCCTTAACACGGCCGGCAAGCAAACGTATAACCCGGGCCAGGATGCCGCTGTGGCTGTGGGTGATCACGGTATTGCCGCTGAAATCCCGGTGTGCCAGCAGCTTGTTGGCAATGGCCTGATCGATGTGTTGCCAGCGCGATTCATAGGCCGCCAGTTCCGCAAAAAAGTCGCTGCCAACATGGGGTTCGAGCGTATCGAGCAGATGATGCACAACCACCATGGACGCATCGATCTGGCGTAACTGATGAAAAGCCCAGCGCAGGCGATGCTCTGCATTTTCTTCGCTTTGAAGCGCCCTGAACTCGGCACAGATACGGTCAACCAGAACCGAAGAGCCGTGTTCCCGGTCGTTTGCGATAGCGCGGATCCTGTCTTCGAAACTCATCGAATGCCCCTTTCTTCCGTTGCCTGCGATAAAAACTACACTCTATCCTCGCCAGGTGGTTATCAAGGGGCCCTTCTTGACCTATTCTTGAAGGGAACGCTGACAATGGGCGTTACCAATCTGACTATGGGGCCTGTACCCAAGAGTCAGCCACTGATCAGAGGATGGTATGGACAGACAACCCGTTTTATTCGCCCTGGAAGGCACCGAAGACTTTGGCAAATCGGTTGCCGCCCACCTGGAGATCAAGCTGGCGGCCCACGAAGCCCGTGACTTTGAAGACGGCGAACACAAAGTCAGACCGCTTTCCGATGTCCGGGGGCTCGACATCTACGTCCTGCATACCCTGTTTGGCGACAAGACCCACAGCGTGAACGACAAGCTTTGTCGGCTCCTGTTTTTCATTGGCGCCGTCAAAGATGCCGGTGCCGCCAGCGTTACGGCTGTGCTGCCGTATCAGGCATACGCCCGCAAGGATCGACGCACGAAAAAGCGGGACCCCATCACCACCCGTTATATGGCGCAATTGCTCGAAGCCATGGGGACGGACTGTGTGCTTGCCCTGGAAGTGCACAACCGCGCCGCTTTCGACAATTCCTTCCGCTGCCGGGCGGAGCATCTGGAGGCCCACGGCTTGTTTGTGCAGGCAATAAAAGAAAAAATCGGCAATGAATCGGTGGTGGTGGTATCGCCGGATTCCGGTGGCACCAAGCGGGTCGACCGCTTTCGCGATGCCTGGACCGCGATCGTCGGACATGAGCCGCCAACGGCGTTCATGGAGAAGCGGCGCAGCGAAGGGGTGGTCACCGGTGACGCGGTAGTCGGCAACCTTTCCGGCAAGGTGGCCATCATCGTGGATGATCTGGTGTCTGGCGGCACCACGCTCCTACGGGCCGCTCAGGCGTGCCGGGACAAGGGCGCGACCCGGGTGTACGCCGTCATCACCCACGCGTTATTCGGGCCGGGGTCTGAAAAACTCTACAAAGCCGAGACCCTGGATCAGTTGCTGATCACCGACAGCGTCACACCGCAACAGGAAGCTCCGGCGGGAAGCAATGTAACGGTGGTTTCGGTAGCCGGACTCTTCGCCGAGGCCATCAAGGCGCTCCACACCGGCCGGGAAACGCCCGTGCTTATGGATTAGTGGCCGTTTTAAGGCCGAGCCGGAGATACTCCCGGCTTATGTCGGCCCAGGGCTTGCGGTGGTCGTTGCGATCAAGATGGCGGGCACTCAAAACAGCCCAAAGCAGGGCGCGATAGCCCGTATAAAGCGCAATCAAGGGCTGCGCCCGGGTTTCACCCGCCAATTCCAGGTAAACGCCGATAAAGCGCTCGCCCACCCAGCGATTGCCATGACGCTCGCACTCCATCGCGAAGAAACTTAATTCTTCCAGGGGGTCCATCAGACGGAGCCTGGCGTTGAACTCAAGGCGATCAATGAATACGGGCTCCGGCCCCAGATAAACATGCTGGGGCCTCAGGTCACCGTGAACATCCTTGAGCCGGCGGTCGCCAACAACCTGCCAGTTGTCCCGCAATAACGCCAGCGTGGCATCACGCAGTTGACTTAAGTCGTTGCCACAGTCAACCGGCAGGCTGTTCAACTCTTCAACCCGAGCTTCCAGATCGCTCTGCAGGCTTTCGGGGCGAACCGGTCCGTCCACCGCGTGCGACATGTAGAAACGGGCCAGGCGCCTGGCCGCGGCACTGACCTTGTCGGGATCAGGTCCGTTTTGCGCCAGCTGGTATTCCAGATTATCGTCGTCAGGCAGACGGCGCATTTTAACCAGATAATCCAGCGCTCGACCCCGCCCCTGAAGGTTCAGGCCAGCATCCTGATCCTCCGCCAGGGTAACAACGCCCTGATAGACTTCGGGAGCCAGCTCGGAATTGATCGCCACTTCGGTTTCGCAGTTACGCAGCCGCGCCCCGGGGGTACTGAAATCCAGGTAGTCATATCGCAGGGCCTTCTTAAGCTTGTAGACAAAATCATCAGTCAGATAGACACAGGACAAATGCGTTTCCTTGACCTCCACCTGTGAGGTTGGCTCCGGATAGCTTTGCGGGTCTCGCAGAAACTGCGCGACCCTTTTTTCGTCGATATCGGTTTTGTCATTCCCGCCGATACGCTGGTCGGGGGCGCTGGACCTGGGGCTATTCATGATGCGTGGATCTCCCTGTCCCGTAAGGGGTCTGATCTTCCTATCATGAACCAGTCTTGATCACGATTCTAACAACATCTTGTTTTACCGGCTTGCCCTAAACTAGGCTAGTAGGCAGCAAACATTCGGCGTGATTCCGCACGCCTTGAACTTCGATGTTAATGGTCAGGAGATTCCAAAACGCATGGAACAGGCCGAACTGGAACAACGTGCCGGCTGGAAGAAATCGCCGTTGCTGGGCGTTGCCGCAAGCATTCTGTTCGTCGGCGCGGTTCTGGCGGTGCTCTATGCCTTCGGCATACACGAACGTGTGGTGGAGCTGCTGCGCTGGTTCGAGGCCCAGGGCGCCTGGGCGGCCGCGCTGTTTATCGTGTTGATGGCGGCCGTCATGGTGCTGTTGCTGCCGGGAGTTCTGCTCACTACCGGCGCCGGCTTTGTCTTCGGGGTGCTTGAGGGCACCGTTTACGTGGTCACCGGCACAGTGCTGGGCGCGGGCCTGTCTTTCCTGATCGCCCGTCATCTGTTCGGCGCCCGAGCCAGGGCTTTTGTGATGGAGCGCTCCCATCTCAGGGTGATGTCCGACGAACTGACGCCCCAGGGCTGGAAAATCGTGCTCCTGACCCGCCTTATTCCGTTTTTCCCCAGCAAACTGTCCAATTACTTCTTCGGTTTGACAGAGTTCTCTTTCCGGGGTTTTCTGGTGGGCTGCGCGCTGGGTTATATTCCTTTCTCACTGCACAATGTCTATCTTGGTTCACTGGCGGCCGATCTCACCTTGCTGGGCGTGCGTGAAACCGGTCGTTCACCGCTGGAATGGGCCGTCTACGGCGCCGGTTTTGTCGGCACCCTGGTGGCGGTAATCTACCTGAACATCCTGGCGCGGCGTGCGCTGGCCAAATACACCGAACAGGAAGAAATAGTGGAGCCTCCCGAATGACCTGGATGAAATGGCTGCCCTGGCGCATTGTCGTCAAGCGCATGGCGCGCAAGCACGGTTTTCTGGATCCGATCGCCCTGCTCGCCAAACTGCACGGCTTTGCCCAGCCGTCCGAGGTCGGCGAGCCCATCGAGTTGCTGCGTGCCGGCGTGGTCTTTCACGCCCGCGGCCTGATCAACAGCCGGGTGATCCAGCACAATCTTGACTGGGTCTGGCCCTACTGGATCGAGCGCCAGTTTGATCCTTTGGACAAGTCCTTCGTTCCCAGGGCTTTTTCCATCACCCACATCAACCTGACCAACCGTAACTGGACGGCGGTGGGGCATCCTGATTGCGACGAGCTGCCCATCGTCGATCCCCGCGGCCTGTTGACGCCGTTTTACGACGGCTGGTCCCTGGATGGCTGGTTGCTGGACGATAACGGCAACCGGCTGCTGCCGTCACGGGCGAAAGCTTGCGAGCAATGGCAGGACCTGGAAGACGGCGTCAGCGTCAACACCCGGGCCAGCGCCCAGGGGCTCAAGCTCGACAGCCGCGCCTGGGTGGAGCTTGAAGACGGCATTCCGGTGTGCAAGCTTCGCCTGAGCGCCTGGTCAGAGGTCGGAGGCTCTTTGATCCTGGCATTGCGGCCGGCCAACCCGGAGGGTATCAGCTTTATCAATCGCGTCAGCCTGACAGAGCAACGAGACGGCTGGATCATCGATGGCGACCGTTCAGTGACCTTCAGCCGGCCCGCCGAGCGCCATCACGTGTCGGACTACACCAACGGCGATGTTCACATTCATCTCACCGATCGCAAGGATGAAACCGAAGGGGTTTGCGATGTCGGCATGATCACCGCCGCCGCACTTTTTGCCGTCAAAGCCGGCGAAACCCGTGAAATCACCGCCTCTATCCCTCTTACCAAAGAGCGGGCCCGGCTGTCAGGCGCCGATGCCTGGCAGAGTGAGCGCGAGGGTCATGCGAGGCTGGAATGCCCCGACCCCCACTACCAGTTTCTCTATGACGCCGCCGTGGCGTCACTGATCCTGCATTCGCCGGACGATGTCTACCCCGGCCCTTTCACCTACAAACGCTTCTGGTTCCGTGACGCGGCCTTTATCATCAACGCCCTTTTGGCTATCGGCCTGACTGGCCGGGCGGAACGGGCCCTGTCCCGCTTTCCGGAACGCCAGACCCGCAGTGGCTATTTCCGGTCCCAGGAGGGCGAATGGGATGCCAACGGCGAAGTGCTGTGGGTTTTAAAACGCTATTTTGACCTGACCGGTCAGGTTCCCGATGAAAAATGGCATGATCCCATCAAACGGGGTGCCCGCTGGATCACACGCAAGCGCGTCAAGGACAAACCGGGCGTCCCCCATGCCGGACTGCTGCCGGCCGGCTTCAGTGCCGAACATCTGGGTCCCAACGATTATTACTACTGGGATGACTTCTGGGGTATTGCCGGCCTGAAAGCCGCCTCCGACATGATCGCCGGCGACAGCGCGGAGCTCAGTAAGGAATTTGCCGAGGGCGCAGACGATTTTGCCGGCGCCGTCGAGCGCAGTCTCGCCGCCTGCGAGCAACGCCTTCAGCGCCCCGGCATGCCGGCCTCGCCCTATCGCCGGCTTGACGCCGGTGCCATTGGCTCCCTGGCCTTCGGTTACCCGACGCAACTCTGCCAGCCGGACGATAACCGGGTCCTGGATTGCGCCGAGTTCCTGATGGAGCGCTGCTTTGTCGCCGGCGCCTTCTATCAGGACATGATTCACTCCGGCCTCAATGCCTACCTGACGCTCCATGTCGCCCAGATTCTGCTGCGGGCGGGCGACCCCCGTTATCTGGAGCTGATGGATTCCGTGGCCGAACTTGCCTCACCCACGGGGCAATGGCCCGAAGCTATCCACCCGGCCACCAAAGGCGGCTGCATGGGTGACGGCCATCACGTCTGGGCGTCGGCGGAATGGGTGCTGATGATCCGCAACTGCTTCGTGCGTGAGGAAGGCGACGGCCTGGTGCTCTGCGGCGGTATCCCGCAACGGTGGCTGGAACAGGACCAGCCCGTGCGGTTCGGCCCTGCGCCCACCAGTTTTGGCGCCCTGTCCATCAGCATCACGCCGGATACAGATGACAGCGTCAAGGTGTCCTGGGATTCGCAATGGCATCGCGAAGCGCCATCCATCGAGCTGAAGCTCCCGGGCTATGAACCGGTAACGGCACCAGGCGGCGCTGGTTCAGTGACGCTGACAAAAGCCGGTGTTTAAACTCAGGAAGTCTCTGAAAACGGCTTAATGTGGGTGAAACGTCGGTTTTCCGGCTGACCATTCGTCGCAACAAGGGCTCTCGGAAATTCCGCCAAAATAACGCAGGAAACAATGCAGCCACCACTCGGTATTATTGAAGGTTTCTACGGGCCCAACTGGTCCTGGCATGAGCGCCAACAGGTCATGAGGACATTGGCGCCCCATGGCTACAGCTTTTACTGGTACGCCCCCAAGGGCGATGCGCTTTTGCGGCGCCAGTGGCAGCAGCTGCACTCGCAAGAAGAAGCACAGCAACTCCGTCAGTTTGCCGGTCAGTGTGAAAATCTTGGCGTGGGTTTCGGGGTCGGCCTCAGCCCCTACGAGATCTACCGGTCTTTCGATGCCAGCGCCAAAGAAGCCTTGCAGACAAAACTCACCCATCTCGCGGACATGGGTGTCAGCCGCCTGGCCCTGCTGTTCGACGACATGCCGGGCGACCTGCCGGCATTGGCCGATCGCCAGGCCGAGGTGGTTGACTGGGTACAGAATCACAGCGCCATGGAGCACCTGGCGGTCTGCCCAACCTATTATTCGGACGACCCGGTTCTGGACCGGGTCTTCGCCCGGCGCCCCGCCAACTACCTGGAAAGACTGGGACAACAGCTTGCGCCTGACGTGGAGGTATTCTGGACCGGCGAAGAGGTCTGCTCACGGGCGTTATCGTCAGGACATCTGCGCTCGGTGAAACAACGCCTGGGCCGCGCGCCGCTGATCTGGGACAACTACCCGGTCAACGATGGCGATCGCATGTCGCGCCACTTGCACCTGAGGGGCTTTACCGGACGACCGGCCACCCTGGGTGGCGAAGTTACCGGCCACGCCATCAACCCGGCGCTACAACCCACCCTGACCTGCATTCCCGCCATCACCCTGGCGCAAAGCTATCGGCAGGGCGATGATTACGCGTATCTGGCCGCGACCCGGTTAGCCGCTGTCGGGGTTTTGGGCGAGGAGCTGGGCGGCCTGGTCTGTGATGACCTCTTGAGCCTTGAAGACGCCGGACTGGGGCGCCTGAGCGAGAAGCGCAAACACGAGCTCAAACAACGCTACAAAGCGTTTGACCACCCGGGCGCAAGAGAAATCCTGGCCTGGCTTGAGGGAACCTACCAGGTGACCGATGAAGTGGTGCAGACCCAATAGAGAGTTTGTCAGGCCGGAGGCCAGGCGACACCATGACGCAGCAAGGGCTCAAGCTCCGCTTCAGGCATTGGCGCGCCAAAGAAAAAGCCCTGACCATAGCCATAATCGAGTTCTCGCAGCAGGGCGCATTGCGTTTCAGTCTCGACCCCCTCGGCCACCAGGGTTACCTCAAGAAAATCGGCCATGTGCCGGATCGTCTTGACCATAGAGCTGTCGGAGCTGTCCCGGTTCAGATCCTGCAGGAAAACCTTGTCGAGCTTCAGCATCGTCAGTGGCAGCTCCTTGAGACGGACCAGCGATGAGTAACCGGTGCCGAAATCATCAAGGGCAACATCAAATCCCATCTGATTGAGATGCTGGAGCAGATGCTCCATGCGATGATTGCCCCGCACTAACGCATCTTCCATGACTTCAATGATCACAGCGCCAGAGGGCACCTCTTCCGCAACCATAACCGCCCGAACCTCGTCGAGTAATTGCGGGTTCCACAACTGATTGATCGACAGATTGACCGCCAGGCGCAATTCCGGTTGCAGGGCGCGGCAGCGCATCAAAGCCCGGCAAGACTCGCGAAAAAGACTAACACCGGCACGGGCAATCAAGCCGGTCTCCTCCAACGCTTTGAGAAACTCACCCGGCCTGGCCAGGGAACCATCATCACGGCGCCAGCGCATCAGGGCTTCGATAAAATCAACTTTACCATTGCTCAGGTTAACGATCGGCTGGTAGTGGGTCATCAGCTGATCCTGGTCCAGAGCACGATGCAGTTCGTGTTCCAGCTGCAACCGCTGGTGCTGATCAACTGTCAAAGACGGCGAATAAAACTGGAACTGGTTGCCCCCGCTCGATTTCGCTTTATACATGGCCATATCCGCGCAGTTAAGCAGATGCGTGGCGAAGCGTGTATCTTCAGGAAACAGACTGATCCCCACACTGACCCCAAGGTGATGTTCATGAACGCCGTCCTTGAACGGCAATTTCATGCTTTCCACCAGGCGCTCTGCCAGTAATGTGGCGGCCCGCGCCAATTCCCGCGACCGGGCCTCAGCGCTGGTGACTGGTCCAATTGAACCCCGGTTGATCAGGAAAACAAACTCGTCTCCGCCCAGGCGTGCCACAAAATCCTCGCCACGCGCCAAATGCTCCAGGCGCTCTGCCACCAACCGCAATAACTGGTCACCGATGCCATGGCCCAGGCTGTCGTTGATCCGTTTAAAGCCGTCCAGGTCCACGAAGAGCAGAGCGGCGTAACATTCGCGCCGTTCGGCGCCGGAGTCCAGCTTGGTCAACTGCTCTTTAAGGTATTGGCGGTTGGGTAGCCCGGTCAGTGAGTCCCGGTAGGCCCGATTTTGCGCCAACGAGCGCTGTTCCTCCAACCGGGTGCGGTTGCGCAGGGTCGAGATGCCGAAGGCCGTGTTATCGGCCAAATTTTGCAACAGGGCGATTTCATCAGGGTGAAACGCATCCGGAAGGTTTGAGTAGATTGTCAGCACTCCGCCGACATTACCCCCGTCAAAAAACAGGGGTAAGGCGACGGCGGTTGTGATGCTGTATTTTTCGGCAAGATCCTCAGAGGGCAGAGAGCAGGTACTTTTAATGACCGCACGGCTTTCACGAACAGCCTGGGTGGCGGGCCCGGGATCCGCCCTGCTCTCGCCGTGCAGTATGACGGCCGGATCGAAATCCTCTGCGGTACTGTTACTCTGAACAGCCGAGACTTCAATCGTGGCCGAACCGGACCGGACAAATCCGATCCAGGCAATCCGGTAGCCTTCGGCACTCACAATGCTCGCCAGCACACTGTTCAATAGTTCTGGTTCGCTCCAGGCTCTCATGGCCGCTTCGTTACAAGCCGCCAGTATGCGATAGGCACGGTCAACATGCTGGAGGTGGCTTTCTGAAGCAACGCGTTCGCGCTGGCGTTCGCTCATGGAAAGTTGTCGCAGGTGGCTCAGTATTCGAACGCGGCTCAACAATTCCGACATCAGCACCGGCGTGAAAACCACGTCGTCCACTTCCCGGCCCAAAGCGCCTTTGGTAAGACCAAGCTGCCTTTCCTGCAACATGAGAAGAACCGGCACCAGCGTCGGAGATTGGGTGTTGCGAATCCGGATCAGACGGTCTTTGTCGCTCTGCAGGCGATCAAAATCAATAATAATGAGATCCGGCTCGGTGTCCGCGACCGGCTTTTTGTCAGCATCGATAAGAAGGTGATGGGGAAGCGCCTCGGTCAACACCCGGCGGTTGCTTTCATGGCTGAGTAACAGCAGGATTTTTGCCATCAGGCCATCGCTCCCACATCATTACCCCTGGCAAATCTTCTGCGTCTGGACATAACGACCGTCAAGTCCCGATACATCTCTTGCCCCTATTTAATAGAATATTAAATATTTATTTATGGCCAGATCAAGTATGCATAAAACACTGAAATATTTACACAAAAGACACATATTCTGGTTACAACAAGGGAAATCCTTCCTTGAAAATAAGTATTTGAAATAAAGCCTGTCACAGTGCCCTCGCAGCTTCAACCGCTTTTGGGTCGCCCGTAACGATAATGATGCAATTTTTGATTTATGACGTAAAATCACCAAACTTCGTTGCTCAAGAGGGTTCACTTAAGCCCCTGACGCAAAAATCTTTAAATAAGGACCGGTTTTGACGCTCACGACCCCTGCATTGCTTTTTCCTGCCATTTCGCTGCTACTGCTGGCTTACACCAATCGCTTTTTGGTGCTGGCACAGCTCATCCGCCAGCTAAAACACATGGAGGCTGAGGAAGATTACCTGCTGATCGCCCGCCAGCTTACCATCCTGCGGAAACGGCTCGTTTTAACCAAACGAATGCAGGCTACCGGGGTCCTGAGCTTCTTTGTCTGTACGGTTTCCATGTTCGCCCTTTTCCTTGACTGGCAGGCGTTCGGGGTTATCAGCTTTGGCGCAAGCCTGATTCTGCTATCGCTGTCGCTGCTGTATTCCCTTTGGGAAATCGTCATGTCCACTCACGCCATTAACCTGGAACTCGAGGATTTTGAGGAAAAGCACAAGGCTAAATAGGCTTTTGGTGGCTGCATGAGCACTGTGCTTCCTCGGCGCCTGAAAAGAGGTGGCCGAAGAGAAATCGGCCTTTGGGTTTCGGTGTTTGCACGGGAGCCGCGAGCCCTTTGCCGGAGACGCCCGCAAGTACGTCCATGTAGGGCTCGGGCGCAGCCATCCATGGCTGCTCACGCTCCGGCAAAGGACTCCCGGCTCCCATGCTCAAATCCATGTGCTAGCCGCTCACCTAAAAATCCAGAATCGCTTGCCTTTGGATTGAGAGGAAATAGTGCCTAAGAAAACTGGCGGCTCGAAAACGGGGGGCCGGAGGCCTCTTTCAGAACCGTGAGTGGCCAGGGATGGCCACGACCGAGCCCTACAGGGACGTACTTGCGGGCGTGTTCTGAAAGAGGTCTGCGGACCACCGTCCTCCCCAAAGCGCCAAGTCTTAAATCTGTAAATTTCCCAATCCCGATTTTCCTTTACCAATGAGACATGGGTCATTCCGAGCTGCTGCAGATAACTAAGCTGTAGTCAAAAAAAACCCGCGACAAGTCGCGGGTTTTTTTTGAAGCGGGAAAAGATCAGGCGATTTCGCCCAGCACCTCTTCCACAATCTTCAGACCTTCTTCCAGCACATCATCTTCAATGGTGACAGGCATCAGGAAGCGAATCGAATTGCCATAAAGACCACAGCCCAGAAGAATCAGACCTTTTTCCTTGGCTTTCTTGGACACTGCGCCGGCGTAATCGGCCCGTGGCTCCTTGCTTTGCTTGTCAGACACCAGATCGAATGCCGCCATCGCGCCCATGTTGCGAATGTTATCAACGTGGGGGAACTTATCCTGCCACTTGGCGAAGCGCTCGTGCAGCTTCTCGCCCAGACGCTGGCTCTGGCCAAGGATATCTTCCTCCTTGAAGATGTCCATCACGGCGAGGGCCGCGGCACAGGCTGTCGGGCTGCCGGTGTAAGTACCGCCCAGGGAGTTGGGGCCGGAGGCGTCCATGTGCTTGTCGGTGCCCACGATGGCCGAGATCGGCATGCCGTCTGCCATGCTCTTGGCCATGGTCATGATGTCCGGTTCAACGCCGCTGTGCTCAATCGCGAACAGCTTGCCGGTACGGCCAAAGCCGCTTTGCACTTCATCCACGATCATCAGGATGCCGTGCTCATCGCAAATCTCGCGAATGGCTTTCAGGAAACTGGCAGGCGCCGGGTAAAAGCCGCCCTCGCCCAGAACCGGTTCCAGCACAATGGCTGCCGTATCCTTCGGGTTGGCATCGGTTTTCAGAACCATCTTGAGGCCGCGAAGGGCTTCGTCTTCACTGACCCCGTGATACGGCACCGGGTAAGGCGCACGGAATACAGTGCCCGGCATGGGGCCGAAGTCGGTCTGGTAAGGGTTGACCTTGCCGTTCATGGCCATGGTCATGAAGGTACGGCCGTGATAGCCGCCGTCAAAACAGATCACATTGGAGCGACCAGTGGCGGCACGCGCAATCTTGAGAGCGTTTTCCAGCGCCTCGGCACCCGAGTTGGCCAGCATGACTTTGCCATGCCCGCGAACGGGAACCACTTCACTCAGCTTTTGCGCAAGCTTCACGTAGCCCTCGTAAGGCATAACGGTCTGGCAGGTGTGCACGAGCTTGTCGAGCTGGGCCTTGACCGCCTCAATGACTTTGGGGTGGCGGTGCCCCACATTCAGGACACCAATGCCGCCGGCAAAATCGATCATGCGCTTGCCGTCGGCATCCCAGACCTCCGCGTTTTTGGCGTAATCGGCAAACTGTTCGTTAGGGCTGGCCGCGCCATTAGCGACATAGCGCTCTTTAAGGGCCTGCAACTCTTTGTTGCTCATGCTGTCCTCCATTAATCGTTAATCATCACGTCAAGATTGATCGCGTCGTTAAAATTATGAGCGACAGTATGGCGCGTTGCTTGCGGTTTTTCCACCGGAGGGCGCGGACCTCTGTGCTCCTGTTGCAAGGCCGGCCTCGCCGGGAATGGCTCAAACGATTGCAAAAATCTGAAAAACATCCGCTACACTGAACACTATCAGAGTCCAAGTTCTGCGTTATCGAGTATAACGCTTCCAACGTATCAAGTTCTGTGATTACTCAGTGCAGCACTTGACGACGCCGGCTCAGACACCGGTGAAACCATTTAAATTATCATTGAACAGGATGCCAAGATGTTAAAAAACCTATCGATCGCACAAAGGCTGAGCTTGAGCTTCGGCTTGGTGCTTCTGTTTCTGATACTGATTTCCTTGATTGGCGTCAACCGCGTTGGCTTTATCGACACCCAGCTGACTTCGGTAAATGATGATGCCAGTAATAAACAGCGCCAGGCCATCAATTTCCGGGGCAGCGTTCACGACCGGGCGATCGCCATCCGGGACGCCGTATTGGTTCGCGACGACCAGGCCCTCCGTAAACACCTGGCTGACGTTGACGGCCTCGCGGAGTTCTATCGCGACTCGGCTCAGACCATGAATCGCCTGTTTCAAGACAAAGGCGCCACCTCCGAGGAAAGCCGGCTTCTCGATCGCATTGACGAGATTGAAAACAAAACCCTGGCGCTGACCGAGCAGCTTGTCGAAACCCGACTTGCAGGCGACATCCAGGAAGCCCGGGAGTTTCTCCTGTCGGACGTGTCTCCGGCTTACACCGAATGGCTGAACCGGATTAACGCATTAATCGAGCATGAGGGCGACATCATTAACAACGATGTGTCTGAGGTGCGCGAAGTGGCTGGCAACTTTGAACTGACCATTCTGGGCCTGACGTTACTGGCCCTGATTGCCAGCATCGTTATAACCATTCTCATCATCCGCAACCTGAAACAGACACTGGGGGCGGAACCTTACGAAGTCGCAGACATCTTGCAACGCGTCGCGGACGGCGAACTCCGCCAGGAGATAAACACCCGTTACGATGACAGTGTGATGGGCGCCCTCAGGCAAACGCTCACCCGGCTGGTCACAACAATCGCGGAGGTCCGCTCGGATGCGGATGCGCTGAGTTCCGCTTCAGTACAGCTTGTAAGCACCTCAGACCAGAATCGGGAACAGATTCAACTGCAGTCGCGAGAGGCCGAGCAAATGGCGGCGGCCGTCAACGAGATGGCGGCGTCGGTCGCCGAGGTGGCCAGTTACGCCACCAATGCTGCAAGCGCGACCCAGACCGCGGACGAACAGGTCAAAACCGGCAACCGCGTGGTTCAGGCAACGGCCAGCGCCATCAACGGACTCGCTCAAACCCTCGAAGACGCAGCAGAGACCGTTCAGGGTGTCTCAAAAGACAGCGCAGACATCGAAAAAATCATCGAGGTCATCAATGCCATCGCCGAGCAGACCAATCTTCTCGCTCTCAACGCCGCCATCGAAGCGGCGCGGGCGGGCACCCACGGTCGCGGTTTTGCCGTCGTGGCCGATGAAGTCCGTTCCCTGGCGACACGCACCCAGGACTCCACTCGTGAAATCCAGGAGATGATCGGCAAACTGCAGGTTGGTGCCGGCAAGGCATCCTCAGTCATGCAAACCAGCCGTGACCTTGCCCACAAAACTGTGGAACAAACCCGCGAAGCAGAAGAGTCCCTGGCCAGCATCGGCCATGAAGTAAGTTCCATCAATGACATGAATGCCCAGATTGCCAGCGCCGCTGAAGAGCAAAGTGCCGTAGCGGAAGAAGTCAACATCAACATCACGCGTATCCACGATGCCACAGTCGCAACGGCGGCGGGCTCGGAGCAGGTAGGCAATTCGGGGCGGGAGCTCTCCGAGCTGGCCAGCCAGCTTACCCGCCGGGTGAAGTTCTTCAAGATCTGACCAATCTGTTAGCCGGGAGTTGAAATCGAGGTTATTGGCCGTCATTCAGTTAGGGAATGTGCAAGGATTCTGACTCTGACTGAAAAGGAGCGGCCAATGCTTGAAGTCAATCCGGAAACGGTCTGTCGCCTGATCGAACTGGCCCAGAGCTATAGCGTACAGGAACAGGTCAGCCTTCCTGATACGCCCGACAACCCGGCACAGGACTGGGCCCAGCAAATGCTGGCAAGCCACGCTGATAACTCCAGCGCCGACGAATTCAGGACCATCATCGAGGATCTGGAACCCGACCAGCAGCAGATTGTGGTGGCACTGATGTGGCTGGGCCGTGACGACTTCACGCTGGAGGAGTGGGACGACGCCCTCACTCTGGCGGAAGAGTTCTGGACGCCGGAAACGGCGGACTATCTTCTTATTCACCCCATGCTGGCCGACCACCTTCAGGCCGGCCTCGAAATGCACGGTTATCATTGTCAGGACTCCCAGTATCTGTCACCCGGCCCCGAAATTGCTGAGTGAACCGGATACAGCCCCTTAGCCACTCGCGTCTATGTGATCTATACTTAGCTCCCTATGATCCGACACGGCAGTGGCATACCGTTGCGGTGGCCGGATTATTCTGCACCAAATAACAATCACATCGGGAGAGCAGTGGGATGGCACTCAGTGAAGGGGAAAAGACAAGCGCGCGCATCGGGAGCATAGATACAGCGCGCTTCCTTGGCATTACGCTGGTATTTTTCGGGCATCTGGTGGAACAGATCATGTATCTGGAGAACGCTTCGGCAGCGGCCCAGTATAAATGGGTTTATTCATTCCATATGCCGTTGTTCTTCCTTCTGGCGGGCGCGGTCTTCAGCGACCGGAAAGTGCAGGAAGGCTTTGGCCGGTTCCTGAAGGTGCGCTGGAACACACGGGTCGTGCCCTACCTTTTTTTCACCTTTTTGCTCGGCGCACTGGCCATTGTAATACCCGGCTGGTTTCCCACCATCGACCTGTCATCGGCGGCCGGTTTCGGTGAGGGCACCATCAGCACCTTGATGGGCATGCCCGCGTTCAACATCCCGCTCTGGTTCCTGGCCTGCCTGGTGGCACTGGAGATCGTGCATTTTTTCCTGGCCCGGTTCTGGACCACCAACACGCGGCTGGTGGTCGCCGCCATCGGCTTCTACCTGTTGGGCTATTACCTGAACCTTTACGTGAATTTTTTCGAGATCGGCCTGATTTTCTGGCTGGTCAACCTGGTACCGCTTGGATATGCCTTTTACCTCACCGGCATCCTGATCAAACGCACCGGCATCATGGCCCGGGAATTTCCCCGCTGGCAGCTGGCGGCGGTGGCACTGCTTTGCGTGGCCGGCATATTCCTGACTTACGACCTGAATCAGGGGCCCTTCCGCCTCGGACTTGAAGCCGTGGTGCTCCTTGCGGGCGCGCCGGGTCATGTACTGCTGTTCCCACTAACAGCCCTGATGGGCATTGTCATGGTGCTGTCGATTTCCAAACTGGCGCCAAACTGGCGCTGGCTGCACTACCTGGGTCAGATCACGATACTGATTTACTGCCTGCACGGGCTTTTCTATCACTTCGTCAACCCGCCGCTGGCGGCCTGGATGGTGGAAAATCTGCCGGCTTCCGCCGGCTCGGTCTGGTTTTTCACCACGCTTGCCACCATTGTAAGTGTGGGTCTGACCGTGCCTCTGGCGATCCTGATCAAGACTCACCTGCCTCGACTGGCCGGATCGCCGCCGGCGAAAAAACCAATGGCCGCCGAATCAGCCACTGCCTAGTGTGGCCAGTAATTCCCGCAAACGGTCCATCCCCTGAGCCACACGCTCAGGGGAACCTTTCAAGCTGAGCTCCACCTGACGTTTGCCATCAGCATCGGGCAGACAGGCCAGACGAAGATCCGGGTACTCCTCCAGCAGGGTTTGCATCAGGGGAATCAAGGGGCCCTCGCTCGTATCCGCTAACAACAGGGTCTGACTGACATTACGACCGGGCGCCTGCAGCTCGGCGTATTTGTGATCCAGAACCCACTCCACCATGGGCCAGGCCATGCGCGGAAAACCGGGCACAAAATGATGATTGTGGATGGAAAACCCCGGGATTCGATTGATGGGGTTGGGAATAATATTGCTACCTTCAGGGTATTCGCCCATGCTCAAGCGCTGGGTGTTGACCCTGCCCTCGAACTGGGCCCTGATCTCGGCTTCCGCCTCCGGATGTAAAACAATGTTGACACCCAGGGCACTTGCGGCACATTGGCGTGTTAAATCGTCCGGTGTTGCCCCTATGCCGCCGAAACTGAATACAATATCGCCGCTGGCAAATGTTTGCGCCAGCGTCTCCCTGATCAGGCCCGGCTCATCGGTGATGGTGCGCACCCAGGACAGTTCAAGGCCCCGCTCCCCGAAGCGCTCGATCATGGCCGGCAGATGCGCGTCCTGCTTACGGCCATTCAGTAACTCATCACCAATCAAAATCAATCCGAAGCGGGTGTCTGGCATGCAGGTCATTCGAACCCCCGGAGTCCAAAATTTAATCGCGCCAGTTTTACATAAAAATGCCAAATCGGTTAACTTCAGTTCAACAGTTCCCCGATTCTGTATGGTGCAACACGGATGAACCCATGACAGACATGCCACCGAAGCGGCCCTCTGCCTCAGAGACCGCCCTGCGCTTGTTCCATTTTTCACGCCGCGTCCTGTCAAATTTTCTGGCCAACCGCGGTGTGCTGCTGGCGGGTGGAGTGGGCTATAACGTGCTGCTGTCGGCGGTTCCCATGCTCGCTGTCATCGCTGTGCTGCTCACACGGGTAGTAGATGAACAACAACTGCTTGAAGTAATGGAGATACAGGCAAGGCACCTGGCACCCGCTCATGCTGACCTGTTGCTGGATGCGGTCAGAGCCTTCATGGAATCCCGGGATATTATCGGCATAACCGGCATTCCGGTTCTGCTCTTTTTCAGTTCGTTTGCCTTCCGCATGCTGGAAGATTCCATATCCATCATCTTCCACCGGCCGGACAACCCCCACCGAAGCTTCTGGGTATCGGCGATTTTGCCTTACGCTTTCATTCTTGTGCTGGGCATCGGGTTACTCACGCTGACCGTGGTTTTTGCGGTTGCCAGCGCCTTTTATGAAAATCCGGGCATGTTTCTCGACCTACTGAGTTTCCTGAGCGTGTTTCTTCTTTTCAGTGCCATATACAAGGTATTACCCATCGTGCGCATAGCGCCCAAGCGCGCAGTTGTGGGAGGACTGGTTGCAGCCATCCTTTGGGAGGCTACCCGCCTCCTGCTGATGTACTACTTCCTCAATATTTCATTTGTTAACGTCATTTATGGCTCTCTGGCCACCATCATTGTGGTGCTTATAAGCCTGGAAATAGGCGCCATCATCCTGCTTCTGGGCGCTCAGGTGATTGCGGAACTGGAGCGCAGCGCCAAGGCAGGACTGCCCTGGCATCAGAACCCGGAAAGTCCCTCCGCCAGGACTCGCTGATTATTTGATTCCCCAGATTTTTGCCACAGCCCGGTCACTGCCCAGCAATCCCACGATGGTGCAAACCAGACTTATGCCAAAAAACACCACAACAGGGATGAGCGCCCCGAGCGACCCCGCGAGCAGGCCAAAGTATGACGCCACCCCCAAAAGCACCATAAACAGAAAAGCCACTGCCAGAAGTATTTTCCGGTGGGAAGCCCGGTAACCCGTCGGTGTTTCGCCTCGTTCAAACCAGGCAAGAATGGGCCAGCAAATGCTTGTGAAAAACTTCCTCATAATAAATCACTCCAACTAAACGGCCTTGAACTGACCGCCATGGTCTTGAAAAATCGATAGGGCATTCAAGTGCGACCTGGCTGCCTTTACAAGCCGATAATTCTGTAATACCTGACTTTACTCCTGGCATCGTCAACAGGCCCATATTTTTAAAACAAATCACCGTCATTTGAAACGCTTCTCTCAATCCGTCCGACCAATGTCTCTTCGACGTATGGTCATGGATCATGGTAAAACAAATCTCCAGTTTCATGGCCCGTCTGATTAAACCAGGACGACCAAACCTTTGCTGCTGCGCCTTGGGCTCAAGATTTTCAGGGGGCAGTGGGTTAACGTATTAACCAGATGGGCCACCAGATATCGTCAGTCGCTGTTTTACAGACACGAAACTTTAAGCGACTGTCACATTCGCACTTTTGGGAACCAACAGGGCAACGCATGTTTCTTGATCGTTTTCATTCCAGCACGGAAGAAGGCTTGTGCATCAGCGCAACCCAGGCCAGTCAGTTCGCGCGGGAGGTGGCCGGTGATTTCAATCCAATCCACAACCCGGATTCACGGCGTTTTTGTGTGCCGGGAGACCTGCTCTTTGCCTTGGTATTATCGCGCTTCGGGCTTTCCCAGAACATGACCTTCCAATTCCGCAATTTGTTGGGAGACGGCGTCGCACTGACTTTGGAAGAAGACGACGACGGCAATATCCGGGTGCTTGACACCAAAGGCAAACTCTACCTTGAGGTAAGCCGCAGCGGGGAACACACCCGGGATGAAACCGTCATCGAAAACTTCGCCCGCTGCTACGTCGCCGCATCCGGCAAGAACTTCCCCCACACGTTCAAACCTCTGCTGGAGAGCAAAGGCGTCATGTTCAACCCGGAACGCCCCATGGTCATTTACGAGAACATGAGCCTGGCACTGGAACATCTGGACATTCCGGCGCCTAACCTTGAACTCAGCAATGCCGAGCTCAAGGTCGCGGGAAAGCGCGGCAACGTGGTGCTTGAATATCGGCTGGAATCGGACGGACAGCCGGTCGGGGAGGTCGCGAAGAAACTGGTTGTCAGTGGCCTGCGCGAATACGATCCTGCGGTGATGGACCAGGTGGTTGCCGATTTCAATCGCCTCAAGGACGGAACCGCCTAAAACGGCTTGGCCGCTGTCACGGGCAAGACAGTTTCACCCCAAACAGCCCCGGCACGCATACCCGGGTCTGGGCAGAATGCTCAGAGCTTGCTCTTTGGTCATCTGTCACGATTTTTCGGGCGTATACTCTTCATGATCGACTTATCGGTTGCCCACCTTCAGACAAATCGATAGTGCCCTGCCCAAGGGCGCCAACCTACGGAGAATCAAATGACTGATGAACAAACACTTCTCGAATCACCCCTGTTCCAGGCGACAGCCGACCTGGCTTTCGATTCCATCATGGTTACCGAGGCCACTGACGACCGGGGCGCATCCAGAATCGTATTCGTCAACCCGTCCTTTACCGAGATGACCGGCTACACTGCCGACGATGTAATGGGACAGACCCCCGGAATGCTGCAGGGGCCTGACACAGATCCGGCGGAGCTTAGCCGTCTGGCTGACGACCTTAAAAACGGGCGTACTTTTCACGGCAGGGCGATCAATTACCGCAAAGACGGGACCCCGTTTGATATCGAGTGGAAAGTAACGCCGATAACCCGTAATGGCAGAGCAACGCACTACCTGGCAGTACAGAGGGACCGGGGCAATCACTGATTATCAGCTAATGTGCTAAGCTCCTGTATCTGGACACGTTAGGATCAGTCTATGCGGCAGACCCCCGGTATGACCGAGCTGGCCGAGGAGGTCAAAGAACAGAGCCCCCGCGATGCGGCCGAAGTGCTTGGCAAGCTGCAACCGGACGAAATACAGTTTATCCTTTCGCGCATGCCGATCGACCAGGCCATGAACGTGGCCTCGCATCTGGCGGAAACCGTCACCGCTGATGAGGCGGCGACCAAAGCGGTGATTTCCGGCAGCGAGGAAACCATCGGCGAGCTGATGACGCCGGCGCCGGCCATTCTGCCCGCCACTTACACGGTGGCCGAAGCCCTGGCATTTCTGGTCAAAAGCACAGAAATAGCCGATATCAGTTATATTTTTGCCACTGACATGTCGCAACGCCTTGTCGGTGTGATTGGCATGCGTGACCTGCTGTTGTCGAAGCCGTCCGAAACTCTGGACGGCGTCATGGTGGTCAACCCCTTTGCCTTTCGCGTCGACACGCCCATTCAGGAGGCCGTGGGCGAGGTACTCTACCGACATTACCCGATGTACCCCGTGGTTGATGACAATAACGTGGTGGTCGGTGTGGTGCGCAGCTGGAAACTGTATGAACGTATCGCCTCGGAGCTGAGCACCCAGGCCGGCTCTCAGTATGGTGTGGCGAAAGAAGAGCAAATCAACACGTCGGTGATGGCGGCATTTCGCATGCGTCACCCCTGGCTCCTGGTGAACCTGTTCACCGCCTTCGCGGCGGCATCCGTTGTCGGTATATTTGAAGATACGATTACCCAGGTGGTGGCACTGGCCGTATTTCTGCCAGTGCTTGCCGGCCAGAGCGGCAACACCGGCTGTCAGGCCCTGGCCATCACCCTGCGCGGAATGACCCTGGGCCAGATGCAGGATTACCCGGTCATGAAGCTTCTGCGCAAGGAAATTCTGCTTGGCGCCCTCAACGGCTTCATCGTCGGTCTTGTGGCAGGGACTGCCATGTTCGGCTATGCCATGGCCACGGACTCGGTTCAGCCTCTGCTGCTGGGTCTTGTCATTGTGCTGGCCATGACCGGCGCCTGTATCGGCAGTGGCATTTTTGGCGTTATGGTACCGATTATACTCAAGCGCTTTGGCGCCGACCCTGCGACTGCCAGCAGCATTTTCCTGACAACCTTTACCGATATTATCGGCATGGGCCTGATGCTGTTCCTGGCAACCGCCTTGATTCTGTAGTGGCCCTTACCTGGCCAGGTTAACCTGACCGAGCATTATCGGTAGGATGGTATCGGTATTCGCAAGACCAACCGGCTTCGCCGGTTCAAAGCGCCCCACCGAGTCACCAGCCCAACAGGATAACTGATGCAAAGAACGGCCCTCACACTGTCATCGCTGATCATCAGCATTATTTTACTGATCAGCGGCAACGCTTTTCTGATGACGCTTCTGGGGCTGCGTTTAAGCATCGAGGGGTTCAGTACTGCCCTGATCGGCTGGATTCTGGTGTTCTATTCGCTGGGTTTCGTGGCCGGTACCCTCTGGGCTGGCAGAATCATCGAGAAAGTCGGTCATATTCGGGCATTCGCGGTGTTTGCGGCCGTGCTTGCCGCTTCTATTCTGATCTACCCCATGGCAGTGGAAACGGGCTTATGGGGCGTTCTGCGCGCGCTCGGTGGCTTCGTAATGGCGGGCCTGATGATCGTGATGGAGAGCTGGTTCAGCAGTAAGGCGACCAATCAGAACCGGGCGACGCTTTTCGCCGTTTACCAGCTGGTGTTTTTCCTTTCCACCGCCGGTGGCCAGGTGCTGATCAGGGTCGGCGATCCGGCGGGCTTCATCCCTTTTTCATTGGCCGCCATTCTCATCACTCTGGCCCTGGTGCCCCTGTCGCTGACGAAGCGCGAGTCGCCCACCATCGTTCGGGGCGAGCGGATGTCCTTGCGGACGCTCTACAAAGCCTGCCCTCAGGGAATGCTGGGCGCGCTGGTCGCCGGCCTCTTAATCAGCGCCTTTTACGCTATGGGCCCCGTGTTTGCCGATCGCATCGGGCTGGACCTGGGTCAGATTTCCAATTTCATGGCGTCAGCGATCATTGCAGCCATGCTTCTGGCCTGGCCAGTGGGGCGGCTCTGCGATCGTTTTGACCGCTACCGCATCCTCCTCGTGGCCGCCTGCCTGGCTGCTGCCGCCAGCGCTGCTGCCGCCCTCGCGGGCGGTTACAGCATTATTTTGCTGGTGGTGTGCGTTGGCCTTTACATGGGCATTACGGCCACCATTTACCCGATTTCCGTGGCGGTCACCAACGACCTGGTGGAGACCCGCCAAATTACCGCGACCAGCACCGCGCTTCTGCTGAGCTATGGTATTGGAAGTTGCATCGGCCCGCCGCTAAGTGCCCTGTTTATGGAATTGCTGGGCCCTCGCGGATTGTTCGTGAGTAATGCCCTCATACTGATCGGTTTTATCGCCTTCATGAGATTTGGCTCCAAACAGGAGCACCCCTCAGTGAGCGAGCAGGAGCTGTTTTACATGAGCTACCCGGAGGCCGCACTTGGCCTGTCGGAAATTGATCCGAGAAATACCGGATTCGAGGAAGAGGCACAATCGAAATCCTGGCCCAAGACCGAACGAAGGGCAAGCCCCTGAACTCCCGATCAGTACTATAACCAGGATTCCAAAAGCCGCTTTAAAGTGCCAGCATGGACAGTGACAATCGGGGGGAGAAGCCCATGATACTAACGGCGGTGCTTGCGCTACTGGTCGCCGGCTATGCTCAGCATCGCCTGGCCTTCCATGCGGCCAGCGCCCGGCAACTGTGGATCACCCGTCTGATGCTGCTGGCCGTTGGCCTGGCTTTCG
Organism: Oleiphilaceae bacterium; assembly: GCA_018334495.1. Taxonomy (GTDB): domain Bacteria; phylum Pseudomonadota; class Gammaproteobacteria; order Pseudomonadales; family Oleiphilaceae; genus Marinobacter. The sequence continues at coordinate 13,526 of JAGXLV010000009.1, read as the reverse complement.
GCTGGGCGATGAGCAACGTGTACCTGGACGCTGAAGGCGTTGTCAGCCTCTGGGTATTCGTAACGGCGTTCGGGGTGACCCATTTACCGGCGGCAATCATACTTTGGCTTAAAAAACAGCGGAACAAACAAGAGAAGTAAGCTCACCAGGCTCAACACGTGCGGCGTTACTGCATTGCTCTGCAGAACCACTGGAAGGAATCCATCATGGAACCCGCCATCTGGTCATTCAGCCTACTGCTTATTCTGATCACCCTTGCCGGTGCCATTTCATTTATCCGCAGGCGCCGCACCACCGGTGACTATCTTGTCGCCAGCCGCCAGGTAAAGCCCTGGCTGTCCGCCCTTTCCGCCGTCGCTACCAACAACAGTGGTTTCATGTTTATCGGCATGATCGCCTTTTCCTACCGGGTCGGGATCGAATCCGTGTGGATGGCCGTCGGCTGGATCCTGGGCGATTTGACTGCCTGGTTTTTCATTCACCCACGGGTGCGCGAGCAATCAGGCCGGATCAAGGCAAAGACTCTGGCCGGCCTGTTAGGAAACCACGACGGCCGGGATGATCGGGTGCTCATTGTGCTCGGGGGCGTCATCACCTTCTTGTTTCTGGGCATCTATGCCGCCGGCCAGTTCAAGGCCGGCAGTCTGGCCCTGGTCGCGCTATTTGGCTGGGACATGTGGGTGGGCATCAGCATCGCCATGGTGGTGGTGGTGATCTATTCTTTTGCCGGCGGTATTCGCGCGACCATCTGGACCGATGCGGCCCAGAGTCTGGTGATGATCGGCTCCATGGTCATGATACTCATCATGTCCTGGCTCACCATCGGTGGTCCGTCGGAATTGTTCGCCAATTTACGGGCTCAGGACCCGGCGCTAATGTCGCTGTTCCCGGCCAATCTTGAGTTTGGAGTGCTGTTTTACCTGCTGGGCATGATGGCGGGTGGTTTCGGTTCCATGGGTCAGCCCCAGATCATGGTGCGGTTCATGGCGATTGAGTCGGTGAAAGCCGTTAAGAAGGCGCGAATCTGGTATTTTACCTGGTTCGTGCCCTTTTTCGCCGCCTCTCTGGGCGTGGGGCTTTATAGCCGCGCGCTCCTACCGAATCTCCCGGACAGACAGGTTGCCGAAGGCATTACCGAGCCCACCGAGCTGGCGTTACCCCTGGTCACTCTTGAGATGCTGCCCACCTTCTTTGTGGGCATCTCCCTGGCCGGCCTGTTTGCCGCCACCATGTCGACAGCCGACTCTCAGGTGATTGTCTGTTCCGGCTCCGTCACCCAGGATATACAGCCCCGCTGGAAGGACTCTTACATCGCGTCCAAAGTAGCCACTATTACCATTGCGGCGCTGGCACTGGCCGTGGCGCTTTACGCGCCGGAGGGTGTTTTCGGCCTGGTGCTGATTGCCTGGTCTGCCCTGGCAGCAAGCCTGGGCTCCGTACTGATTTTGCGGGTGTTGCATCAGCCTTATTCCACCAGAACCGCTGTGGCGATGATGTTTGCCGGCTTTGGCACAGTATTGCTCTGGCATATCTCGCCTTACAACGACGACGTCTTCAAACTTCTGCCGGGGCTGGCCGCCGCTTTTTTTGTCTATCTGTGTGCTCGCCTTCCCGGCTGGCTGACACAGCCACGCTCGTGAGCGTAACTCAGCCGGTGGGGCTATTCAGGGCGAAGGCCCGTCCCGAGCCTGCAGGCGCCAGTCTGACAGGAGTCCGGCACTCTCCACTTCCGCGCCCAATTCCCGAAGCCATTGCGCCATGACCTGGTTGCTATTGCTGAGCACCGAGTAGGCTTGAGGGTAAGGCACGAAGTGCAGATTGTAGCGGGCTTGAAAATAGGTTTTTTCGGGAGCTTCAAAATGGGATTCCAGGCGTGATCTGAGCGCTGTCACTTGATGTTTTTCAACGGAAAATGAATGGATAGTTTCGAAACCTTCCGGTATGGCCGGTGAATATTCACCCCGCCCGGGCACGCTTTCCAGCCATCCCCGGGCAATGGCGGCGTCCGTCGGCAGGAACAGAGCACTGACAGCGCGCCAGAAACCGGTCTCGTGTTTGGCATACCAGCGCCATTCGCCATGAGCATAGCGCACCCACCCTGTTTCAGGCGCGGGCAAAATGAGACTGGCGTGGCGTCCGTGATCCATCAAATGCACGGTAACGGGCTGCTGTGGCTGGGCCGGCGGTATCACCCGTGTGCTGCAGCCCGGGAGCATTACAAAAACCAAAAACAGCCCGAGCATTGCCCGGACAGATTGGCGGAACTGTCGGTATGGTCCCTTCACAGGTCTCCTCCCTTCGCTTCATCGGAACGCCGTGAACCCGAAGTGTCAAGAAGCGACTTTGAACCTGGACCGGCCGGCAATAAACAAAGATTTGTCCGGGGCGCCGAGGTCTTTTAATGTAAAAGAATGATGAAGGGTTCGTCTCTTTTCCAGCGTTTGATTTCCCACATGGAACCCTGGGTTTTCCTGCCCGCCGGCTTCCTGGCCATTGTGTTTGTGGCTTTTTCCGGGCTGTTCACCGACACAGCGTCAAGCCTTTTCGGTTCTCTGCAGTCCGGCATTGTCAGGCACTTCGGCTGGTTTTATATTTTTACGGCGACAGCGCTGCTTATCGCGGTGATCAGCCTTGGCTGCAGTCGCTTCGGCAAAATCCGCCTCGGCGGCGAGAATACCCGGCCCGAGTTCGGAAACCTGACATGGTTTGCCATGTTGCTTAGTGCCGGCATGGGCATAGGTATCGTTTTTTTCGGGGCCGCCGAGCCGCTGGAACACTTCATGAGTCCGCCCGGTGCGGAAGGCGGGCAGCAGGACTCCATTCGCGAAGCCATGCGCTATACCTTCTTTCACTGGGGCCTTCACCCCTGGGCGATCTACTGTGCCATCGCCCTGCCCCTGGCTTACTTCCATTTTCGCAAAGGCCTGCCGCTGGCGCCCCGCTCTCTGCTTTATCCGATACTGGGTGACCGCATCCATGGTGGCATCGGCCACGCAGTCGACACTCTTGCGGTACTGGGCACCCTGTTCGGCGTCGCCACGTCGTTGGGACTGGGCGCCATGCAGATCAACGCGGGCCTGGGCAAGCTGTTCGGCATGCCTCAGGGTATCGGCCCCCAGTTACTGTTGATTACCGGCATTACCGCAATGGCGACGATCTCCGTCGTAACCGGCCTCCACAAAGGCATCCGGTTTCTCAGTCAATTCAATATCGGATTGCTGGTATTCATTTTTGCGTTTGTCCTGGTGTTTGGTCCCACTGTGTTTGTTCTGGAAGTTTTTCTCGACGGCTTGGGTTACTACCTGCAAAAACTACCGCTTACCAGCCTGGAGTCCAACCCGGGCAGTCACGGCGGTTGGCAGGCGAGCTGGACTTTGTTTTACTGGAGTTGGTGGATCGCCTGGGCGCCTTTTGTTGGTGTCTTTGTCGCCCGCATTTCCAAAGGCCGTAGCATTCGGGAATTCGTGTTCACCGCGTTGCTGGTACCAAGCCTCGGAGGGTTTCTCTGGTTTGCCGTGATTGGCGGTACCGGTATCCACATGGAGCTCTACGAAGGCGCCGACATCGCCGCGCAGGTTCAGGAAAACCACGCTCTGTCTCTCTACCTGATTCTGGAGAGCCTGCCGCTGGTGCCTGTCATGTGGTTACTGGCGACCCTACTGACCGTCATTTTCTTTGTGACGTCATCGGATTCCGGTTCGTTGGTGAACGACATGATCAGCTCCGGAGGCCACCGCCACCCGCCCCGCGCGCAACGCCTTTTCTGGGCTATAACGGAGGGCATTGTGGCAGCCGTTCTGCTCTATGCCGGCGGCCTCCAGGCGCTGCAGACGGCCTCCCTGACAACCGGCCTGCCCATGGCCGTGTTTCTGTTGGTCGCAGTCTGGGGACTGTTCCGATCGCTCCAGGCCGAGCAGAATTCATAAACAGGAGATAGCAACCATGACTGAACAAACCCATCTGGCATTCATCATTCTGGCACCTGGCGGCGCTTCAAGCAGCGCCCAGAGCAGTGAAGGCTTCACCTTGACGACAGCGATTGTGGACAGCGTCGATGCAGGGGTTCAGTTGGTCCGCAACCTGCAAGGCCAGAATGTGACCAACATAGAGCTCAGCGCGAGTTTTGGTGACGACGGCCTGGAGCTGATACGCCGGGCGGCCGAACCCGGGGTCCTGGTGGGTCGGGTTCGTTATGAACCTTGAGAAAACCGGAAGCCGGCTGTACCAGAAAGACAGACAGGGGCAGCTGAACAGACCGGAAATGGATTAAATCAGCGGCCTGGGCAGCGCCAGAAACACGACAATAATTGCCAGAACGAGAGACATTCCCTTCCAGAAAACCAGGGGGTTCCTCTCAATCAGCGGCAGACGGGTCCGATCCAGAAAAGCCTTGTTGGGGTGGCGCAGATCAAAGACAAACTCTGACAATTCGCCGTAACGCTTGTCGGGGCTTGGGTGAACCGCGGTACTGATGGCATCGTCCACCCAGGCGGGAATCTCGCGGTCGATGTGCACTAACGAGTCGTAGCGCAGCTTGCGTTGATCGGCTCGGGTTCGGGTTTTGGCAACCTCGACGCCATAGGGCAATTTGCCCGACAGCATCTGATAGGCCATCACGCCCAGGGCAAAAATATCGGAGCGGGGCGAGCCGCTTTCGCCCAGGAAATATTCCGGGGCGGTGTAAAGCGCGGTTCCCAAAAGATCGCTCTGTTCAATGGGCCTGGTAATGTCCATGATGCCCGCGACCCGGGTCGAGCCGAAATCAATGATCTTTGCGGTTCCCGTGCTGTCGATCATGATGTTCGCCGGCCTCAGATCCTGGTGCAGCATTTCGAGCCGGTGCAGGGCACGCAGGCCGCGGGCGACTTGTTCGATAATACCGCGCACGGTCTCCAGGTCGGGCCTGGGGTTATCGATCATCCACTGAGTCAGGGTCTGGCCGTCGATGAACTCAGTGACAATATAGAGGAAATTGCGCTTACGGGTCTGTGAGCAGGGCTTCACCACATGGGCACTGTTCACGCGCCTGGCCACCCACTCCTCCATCAGAAATCGTTCCAGACCTGCCGGGTCATACTGGAGGTCCGTTGAAGGCGTTTTCAGGATGACCGATTCGTCAGTGTCCTTATCCACCCCCAGGTAAACGTGGCTGCGGCTGCTGGCATGCAACGGCCGGACAATCCGGAAACCGTCAAACGCCATTCGCGCCTCCAGCATCGGCGGAAATGGCAGGTCGTTTATCTGCTGGTGTAATTCGCTGATGCCCTGACTGGGCAGGTTCTCGATCCGGATAATCTGGCAGGTCAGATTGTCGGCACTGCCCCGCTCATAGGCTTCACTCACAATCGCTTTGGCAGCGGCATCCAGATCCTCGGGGTGCTGGTCGATGGCGTTGATCATGAATCCGGCGCTGGCGTATTCGTAAACGCCGTCGGTGGCGAGCACAAACACATCGCCTTTCCCGACCCCCAGAGCCTGATAGTCAATCTCGACCTGGGCATCAACGCCCAAGGCACGGCTGAGGTAGTTGATGTCCCGGGATACCCAGAGGCGATGATCCTGGGTCAATTGTTCCAGGGCCGCGCCCTGCCGACGATAAATGCGCGCATCCCCGGCATGGAAAATGTGCGCCGTTGTCGACTTGATCACCATGGCACTGAAGGTGCACACATAACCCCGGTCTTTGTCGTAACGGTACTGACTTTGACGGGTCTGGGCGTAGAGCCAGGAGTTGGTGGCCATCAGAACCCGGTGGGCGGATTTTTTGACCGACCAGGCCTCCGAGGTGCTGAAATAGTCCTGGAGGAAGCCCTTGACGGCGGATTCGCTGGCAACCTGACTGACGTCACTGCTGCTGATGCCGTCGGCCAGCGCAATGGCAACACCCTTGGAACTTAATTGCGGTTCTCTGGGCGTAAACACACCATGGAAATCCTGGTTGATGTCCTTGCGGCCCCGGTCTGTGCACTGCCCTACGGCTATTTCCAGTTGGCTTGCCATGTTGCTCTCTTATACCTGCAAAAACCCGGCACGGGTCGCAGTGTCGGGTTTCCGGTTTTTCTACAGATCACCTCAAAACGCCATCGTCAAGCGGCTAGCTCGTCCGCCTCGCTAACCTGCACCTGAACCTCGTCACCTTCAAAACGGGCTTCCCAGGCATCAACGGCAACGTCGTCGTGTTCGATGCAACGGCCGTCAATCAGGGAAAAATGCTGTTTGTACAGCGGCGTGGCAACCACCGGTTCGCCTTCGACGTCGCCGACGATGCCCCGGGCAAGAATGTGAACACCCGAAAAGGGGCAGTAATTGTTGATGGCAAATACCCGGTCGTCCATGTCCGGAATCCAGAACAGAGCAATCTGACATTTGCCGAGCCTGGCCCCAACGCCAGAGCCGGGCACCAGATCCCTTTTCTTGCCAATGGTTTTCCAGTAGGTCTGCTTACTCATAATGCGCTCTCCTCAAAAACAGATAAATCTATTCTGGTTCATCAAACCGTTACACTGGGAATGAGTTCCGCCTTTTCTTTTTCGTTGGCGGGCCTGGGCTGGCCCCGTTCGCTGACCATCACCACATTGGGGTCGTCGCCCTCTTCGTTGATCATCTGGCGGAAACGCTTGAGGCTCTCGGGGTTGTTCAGCGTGGCCTTCCATTCACACTCGTAGTTCCCGACCAGGCGTTCGATCTGGGTGTCCAGATCGGCATTGATGCCCAGCGAGTCTTCCAGAATCACCTGCTTGAGGTAGTCGAGGCCGCCTTCCAGGTTCTCGATCCAGCGGGCCGTTCGCTGCAGCCGGTCGGCGGTGCGGATATAGAACATGAAAATCCGGTCGATGGTGCGCACCAGGGTTTCGGTGTCCAGGTCGGTGGCGAACAGGTCGCCATGGCGCGGGCGCATGCCGCCGTTGCCGGCGACATACAGGTTCCAGCCATTTTCGGTGGCGATGACGCCAAAGTCCTTGGACTGGGCCTCGGCGCACTCACGGGTGCAGCCGCTGACCGCGAACTTGACCTTGTGAGGGGCGCGGATGCCCTTGTAACGGTCTTCCAGGTCGATGGCGAGTTTGACGCTGTCCTGAACACCGTAACGGCACCAGGTATTACCGACACAGCTTTTGACCGTGCGTACGGACTTGCCGTAGGCCTGTCCGGTTTCAAAGCCGGCATCCACCAGTTTTTGCCAGATCGCCGGCAACTCGTTGAGCTTGGCGCCGAACATATCAATCCTCTGGCCACCGGTAATCTTGGTATAAAGACCGTACTCTTCCGCCACTTCACCGATGACAATGAGCTTTTTCGGTGTGATCTCGCCACCGGCCACTCGGGGCACTACAGAGAAAGTACCGTCTTTCTGCATGTTGGCCAGGAAGGTGTCGTTGGTGTCCTGCAGGCCGGCGTGCTCTTCCTTCAGCACGTACTCGTTCCAGATCGAAGCCAGGATATTGCTCACCGTCGGCTTGCAGATGTCGCAGCCAAGGCCCTTGCCGTGGGCATTTCTGACCTCCCTGAAGCTGCGCAGGCCCTCCACCCGGATAACGTGTTCCAATTCCTGGCGGCTGTGCTCGAAGTGGGCGCACAGGGCCGTGCTGACTTCCATGCCCAGAGCGGCCATTTCGTGATCCACCACGTCCTTGAGCTGGGCGGCGCAGCCGCCACAACCGGTGGACGCCTTGGTGAGGCCTTTTACATCCCCCAGACAGGTGGCGCTGCCATCCTGGATGCAGCTGGTAATGTCGCCCTTGCTAACATTATGACAGGAGCAGATATTGGCGCTGTCGGGAAGGGCATCCATGCCCAGCGCCGGGGCTCCGCCCTCGTTAGCCGGCAGGATCAGGCTCTCGGGATGCTCAGGCAGATCCAGCTGGTTGCTGAAATACTGCATCAGGGTGTCGTAATAGCTGTTATCACCCACCAGCATGGCACCAAGCAGGCGACGGCCATCACCGGTCACCACCAGCTTGCGATAATGCTGGCTGATCTGATCGAGATATCGGAAGACCCGGGCGCCGGCATGCTGATCGCCGTGGGCATCGCCGATAGCGCCTACATCCACGCCCATCAGTTTGAGCTTGGTGCTCATGTCAGCACCCTGAAACAGAGCGTCACCGCCACTGAGGGTTGAAACCGCTGCCTTGGCCATGGTGTAGCCAGGCGCCACCAGCCCGAAACAGCAGTCGTTCCAGGCCGCCACTTCGCCAATGGCCAGAATATTTCTGTCGCTGGTCACGCACTGGTCGTCGACCTTCACGCCGCCACGCTCGCCCATTTCCAGGCCGGCATCGCGGCCCAGCTCATCCCGGGGGCGGATGCCGGCGGAAAAGACAATCAAGTCGGTTTCCAGCATTCTGTCATCCTGGAACACCATGCGAAGACCGGCATTGGCGCCTTTTTCAATACGCTGGGTGGCGCGGCCCGTCAGCACCTGAACGCCCAGTGACTGAATTTTCTCCTTCAGCACTTCACCGCCTTCGTAATCCACCTGAACGGGCATCAACCGGGGCGCAAACTCCACAACCGCGGTGTCGAGATCCAGTTCCTGCAGGGCATTGGCACACTCAAGGCCCAGAAGACCCCCGCCAACCACTGTGCCGGTGTTGGCTGTTGAAGCCGCTTCGCGAATGGCATCCAGATCTTCCAGGGTACGGTAAACCAGGCAGTTGGGCAGATCGTTGCCCGGAATGGGGGGGACAAAAGGATAAGAGCCTGTGGCCAGCACCAGCTTGTCATAGGACAGGGGCTCGCCATCGGAAAGGGTGACCGTCCGGGCATCCCGGTCAATAACGGTGGCCTTCACGCCCAAGCGCAGGTCATAACCCCACTCAGCATAGAGTTCGGCGGTGCCTAAAGCCAGGTCGCTGGCCGAGCGGCCCTGGAAGTACTCGGAAAGGTGCACCCGGTCATAGGCGATACTTCTTTCCTCGCCAATAACCGTGACTTCGAAGTCACCGGCCAGACCCGTCTCGGCCAGATGCTCCAGAAAGTGGTGACCCACCATACCATTGCCAAGTACAACCAGTTTTTCTTTGCTCATTGCTCTTCAACCCTTTCCAGCGTTCGTTTGCTTTAACCGGTAAAAGCAAACTTTGTGCCTTGCGATGAAATTAAAAATAAATTATATAAAAAACATAAATTTGAAATAAAAAAAGGTTAAAAACATAGAGCGCCCTCAACACATATGAGCCATATTTTGGTGCAGTATTCAGGCTGGCCGGGCATCCGCGGTGCACAATTCTGCCCCTTATTGGCGCTCCGGCACGCAAAGTGATCATCTTTGTCCGTGGTTTCGGGGAGCCTGTTGCACAACGTTAAAAAACCCCTCAAAGTAGTAAGTGAGAAGAACATTTAAACGTTGAACTCCTGAGGCCAAAAGCTATGAGACTGACGGAGTTTATCCGGAGTCACATCGAAGACATTCTGCTGACATGGGAAAAAGACGCCAGACGCATTTTGCCCAAGCGGGACCTGTCCAGGGAGGAGGTACTGGACCACGTCAGGGAGATTTTGCTGGACTCAGTGGATGAGATTGAGAGTTCCGGCAATCGGCAAGAGGCAGCCTACATAATCCCCAATCATCTGTCAGACCGAAATACGCCGGCCTACCTTCATGGTGCCGAGCGCTTAAAAGTCGGCGCTGACATTGTCCATGTATCCGCTGAATTCCGGGCCTTGCGCATGACCGTTGCGCAGCTCTGGACAAGTTCCCGTAAGCGCATAATGCGCAGGGATTTTGACGACCTCATTCGCTTCAACAACGAACTGGACAAGGCCCTCGCCCGGTCTATTGACCGTTATGTTCATGAAAGACAGCAGCAGGGCCGTCGTTTCGAGGCCATGTTATCCTCATTACCGAATCCCTGTTACATACTCAGCGTGGACGGTGAGTTCCTGTACGCGAACCAGGCTATGGCGGAGCTTTGCGACCTTTCCGTGGAGGATATCATTGGCAAGCGCCTGTCAGACATGCCGCTGCCAACCCACTACAACGGCAAAGAACAATTGGATGCAGTCGTTGAACACGAAGAAAGCCGGGAGGGCGAGGTTAAGATCGAGACCCCCGCCGGCCACACTCGCTATTTCGAGTATCTTTACGTACCCGTCATCGACGAGAACAGTGAGGTGGAAGCCGTCGCCGGCATCACCCATGACATTACCAAGCGTAAGGAATACGAATCCGAAATATGGCGACACGCAAATTATGACGTTACCACCCAAGTGCCGAACCGCCGGCTTTTTCTGGACCGGCTGAGCCAGAATGCCGCCCATTCGGATCGCACCGGCCTGCCCTTTGCGCTGCTTTTCATTGATCTGGACCGGTTCAAGGAAATCAATGACAAGTTTGGTCATGACACCGGTGATCAGGTTTTAAAATGCATTGCTGACAGAATAAGCCACTGCATTCGCCAATCAGATACGGTGGCACGCATCGGCGGCGACGAGTTTACGGTTCTGCTTCTCGATACCGGCGACCCGGAACTCATTCATGATATTGCCACTAACATACTCGTAGAGCTTGAACGCCCTTGTTTTGTCGACCGGACCGAAGCAACCGTTTCAGGCAGCATTGGCGTCACCATCTACCCCCAAGACGCGAAAAATGTGGAAAATTTGCTGAAAAATGCCGACCATGCCATGTACGTCGCGAAAAAATCCGGTCGCAATCAGATCTGCGTTTTTACCGACCTTATGGGGCAGTCCCGCAGCGAACGCCAGAAGCTGATCAGTGAGCTTCGCAGGGTCAATCGGAACAAAGAGTTTCGGCTTTATTTTCAACCCATTATCGACCTGTCCAACGGTCAGATCACCAAGGCCGAAGCGCTACTGCGATGGCAACATCCCGAGAAGGGATTATTGCTCCCGGATACGTTTTTGCCCCTGGCGGAGGAAACCGGCCTGATCCCGGCCATCGAACGCTGGGTTTTCGAAGAGGCGGCGTCTTATGCGGAAGATCTGGGCAGTTTCTCGAAAAACCCTTTCGAGCTCTCGATCAATGCCTCTCCCACGCAACTCATGCATAACCACCACACAAAGCCCTGGGATCCGCATCTGCAAACGTTTGCCCGGTGTAACATCCGCATCTCCGTCGAACTTACAGAAAATATTTTCCTGCATGATACCGAGCATCTTTTTGAGCAATTCTCAAAGCTTAAAAATGCCGGCATCCGTCTGACGCTGGATGATTTTGGGACCGGCTATTCCTCGCTGGCCTACCTGAAGCGGTTCGACATCAGCCTGCTTAAAATCGACCAATCCTTTGTGCGCAGCGATGACCCGGGCTCTACCAACCGGACCATTGCCGAGACCATTATCCTGATGGCCCACAAACTGGGGATGAAAGTGGTCGCCGAAGGTGTGGAAACAGAAGCCCAAAGAGACTGGCTGAAAGCGGCGGGCTGTGATTATGCTCAGGGTTTTTTCTTTGCCGAAGCACTGCCATACGAGGAATTCAGCCAACTGTTGCAAGCCGGTCGGGTTTTTCCTTAAAAACCATGACCCAGCAGTCCCAATACGCCCAGCGCAATCAAATACCCCGCCACGATGTAGTTCAAAAGCTTCGGAAATACCAGAATAGCGATACCGGCGCCCAGGGAAACCAGCGGAGCGAGTTCAAGGTGGAGTGTCATTAAATGAGCCCTCAAGTAAATAAAAATCGGCGAGTGTCACTGGTGACTATCCCACGCATGGGGCGAAAGCGGCAACAGAAACCGGGAGAAACCGGCCCGGGAGCCCCTGCGGAAAAGTTCTGTAGGCCAACCAGTGAATTGTGTGGTTCAAACAGTCGTGTCTTTGTCCGTATCCGCCGGGTCACACTTACTCGCCAGGAAGTCATCGCTGGCGAAGACCTCTGACAGTATGGATTGCTCAACATAACTTCGTTGCCCCGCCTTGGCCGGAATTCACACGATCAGGTGTATTTCCTCTGCCACCGGCACCTGTATGGTGGTGGCCAGCAGACTCTGGTCGATTACATCGCCACGCAGACCCTTGACCTCAATGCGATCGCCAAGATTGAAAGACCCGGCACCGCTTTTGAGAATCGAGCCGGTAACGCAGAGAATAAGCTCCTTGGTGGCCACCACGAACGCCACCGCAATGGCCACGATGGACAGCGCCAGAGCACGAAGCTGATCACCCCAGATGAAAACCAGCCCCAGCAACCCGAGCAGGACAAAGCCATTCCGGCAGTTAACCAGCAAGCGGCCACGGAGCTCGGGGGAGACCACCGTGCGCCGGATAAATCTCGCCGTCAGCGTACGCAGAATAATGATGAGGCCGATCAGTATGACGGTGCTGATCAGCGGGCCGAGGGTGGCCTCAGGAAGCTGGATCTTGCCTGGGTCCAGGCCGATGCTTTCAAACATAAGGTGTAACCACTCGTTGCGCCCCTGCAGACTTTCGTTGGGAACAATTCGGTGCCAACTATAACAAGCCAGAGCGACCCTCCACAGGGCTACCTTTAACCCTCAGGGGGGATTAAACTCCCGCTCACGTATTGATTCAGGAGCAGGTTTTCACCATGCCACCCGCAGCAAACTCCAGCTCCGGCCTCAGCCGGCTGCGCCGCATCGAATCCAGCCGTGTGTTCCAGACCCTGGTTATTTCCATCATTATCCTGTCCGCGCTGGCCATAGGGGCAAAAACCTATGAATTGTCTCCGCTGGCAAATCAGACGCTCACCGTTCTGGACTTCGCCATCACACTGTTTTTTCTGGTGGAGATTCTGTTTCGGTTCGCCGCCTTTCCCGACAAGAAACGTTTTTTCCTGGATGGCTGGAACCTGTTCGACACACTCGTGGTGGTGGGTAGCCTGATCCCGCTGGAAAACTCGGATGCCGTTCTTCTGGGGCGTCTGCTTCGGGTATTCAGGGTACTGAGGCTGGTATCGGTGGTGCCGGAGTTGCGGTTTCTGATCAACTCACTATTAAAAGCCATACCCCGCATGGGCTACATCGCCCTGCTGATGTTTATTATTTTCTATATCTATGCCGCGATAGGCTCACTGTTCTTCGCGAGGGTCGATGAAGTGCTTTGGGGGGATGTCGCCATATCCATGCTGACGCTGTTCAGAATCGCCACGTTCGAAGACTGGACCGACATCATGTACGTAACCATGGAGCCCTACCCGTTCAGCTGGATTTTCTACGTGACCTTTATCTTCCTGACGGCGTTCGTATTTCTGAACATGATGATCGGCGTCATTCTCGAGGTCATGAGCGAGGAGCAGAATGCCAAACAGGCCCAGAAAGCCCACGACGAACGCGATGACATCACCCGCCAGCTTCATTCGGTACAGGCGCAGTTAACGGCGCTGAGCAAACAGATTTCGCAAAATTCTGAGAAGTGACGCGTCGCCAGACTGGTCGGTCAGGACATCGTGGGCACGGCGGCCTTTGCCCCCTGTCTTTCTGAGGCAAAAAAGACCAGCGTACCGCCACGGGGATTTTCAGTCCTCGGTACCGAATTTTTCATGTTCGCCCAGATTGGGCATCTCGCCCTTGGCAGTGGCTACCGCCTGTTTGTAGAACATG
>JAGXLV010000130.1 GCA_018334495.1 Oleiphilaceae bacterium | reverse complement strand
CAAGGATATTGTCGAGAGTCAGAAGCACTACATTTGTCGCCTCGACCGGTCCCTCAGGGTGACTTTCGCCAACGCCTCTTTGGTCAAAGCGCTTGGCGTAGGCCATCACGAAGTACTTGGTGCCTCGTGGGCAGCCATTATCAGCGAGGGCAACGGTGACCTGTCCGGTGCTCTCGGACCGCTGTTGGCTGAGGGCGGCGTTGACGAAATCACTGTAAAAGTCAGCATGAAATCAAAAGGCGCGGCAACAGTGGTCGAGTGGTCGTTCCGACGGACTTCAGAGAGCAACGCCGCGGATGAGGTCCAGGGCTTCGGTATCGATATCTCGGAAAAGGAAGCCGCAATTCTGCAAGCCGAATATCTAAAGGATCACGATCAGCTGACCGGTCTTATCAATGCTCGGTCACTGGTGAGCCAGCTGGCGGAGGCTGCGAAAACTGGGAAGATATACGCTGTTCTGAATTTGGATATCTCCCGCTTTGGCCAGATCAATCAACGCTGTCAATGGCCATTTATTTTGACCCACCTTTGGCCAATAAAATTGACCCACCTTTCATAGTCTAGTTCGTGGCTTTCTGCTTCAGTCGATAGCTTTCTCCTCCCAACATAAAGATGTGTGAGTGGTGGATGACCCGGTCAATGATCGGCACCGCCACGTTGTCGTCGTGGAAGAACTCGCCCCAACTGGTGAAGTCCTTGTTGGTGGTCAGGATGATCGATCGGTACTCGTACAGGCTGTTGATCAGCTGGAACAGGTTGTAGCGGGCCTGCCGGGTCATGGGCAGATAGCCCAGCTCATCGATGATCAGCAGGTCGTATTTGGCCAACTGGCTGACTCGCTTTTTCAGTTCCCCCTTCATCTCGGCCAGCTCCAGCTCTTCCACCAGATCCAGGGCATTACGGAACAGCACCCGGTAACCGGCTTCCACCGCCTTGTGGCCGATCCCGATGGCCAGGTGGGTCTTGCCCACGCCCGGCGGCCCAATGAACACCAGGTTGTTGCGTTCGTCGAGGAACTGGAAGTCCAGCAGGGCGTTCACCTGGCGTTTGTTAATGGTGGTCTGGTGCCGGTAGTCGAAGCCCTCCAGGCGCTTATCGGCGGGGAATGCGGCCATCTTCCGGTTCCGGTGGATGCGCTTGTGCTGGCGCTGAGTCATCTCATGTTCGGCAAGCCGATCTGCGAAGCTCAGATAAGACATCTCGTTGGCTTCTGCCTCAGCCAGCAGATTCGTTAATTCATCCGCGGCTGCGCTTAGGCGCAGGCTGCGGTATCGGGCCGCGGTCTGTTCAAGCTGGCTCATGGGTCACCCCCTGGCCACTGGAGCGGCCAAGACGCTGGTAAGCACTCAGGTCCAGTGCTTGCTTGGGTTCTGGCAGAGGTTCCGGCTGCCGTTCCCTGAGGACGGCGGCCTGGGCCGCTTCCAGGTAGCTTTGCAGCCGTGTGGCGGTCATGCCGGGACGTTCTGCCAGCGTCGTGATCAACGCCGGATCCACGGGCGCATGGCGCTTGAGCAAGTCGCGGGTAGCCACCAACTGATCCTTGTAGATCTTGGGCTCGGAGCGTTTGAGCTGCCGGCACAACTGATGCCCTGTCTCGTCGCCGATCAGGGCGCTGATGTCAGCTTCCAACTTGCTCACCCGCTGGGCATGATCCCGGTAGTGATGGGTGTTCTTGATCACCTTACCCTTGTCGAAGCACAGGGCATGACTGGCGATGACCTCGCCGGTTTCCAAATCGCTGATATGGAGCTGGCTACCGGACTCCAGAACGCCCACCCGGGCCTGTTGCCAGGCCATGGGCACGGAGTATTTGTTCGCCTTCCAGGCGATCAGGCCGGTCTTGTCTGTTCTTCGTGTCTCCCGGGCCATAGGCTGCACGCACGCCGGTGACAGGTAAGCCGCCAGGTGTTCTCGCTCGTCCCGTTCGAACCGCTCCCGAGGTGGCTCGCCGGTGGTGCCGTGAATGCGAACATTGGCCACGCTCTCAACCCAGTCCTGCACGTGCTGGCGCACGTGTTCCTGGTCCCGGAAGACCTCGCCGTAAAGGCAGTCCTGTTTGACGTATTTTACGCCGGCTTCCACCTTGCCCTTGCTCTCCGGATCGTAGCCTTCACAGGCATGGATCCGGAACCCGGCCGTGGTGGCATACTCATGGAACCGCTGGTTGAGGGTCAGCTCCCGGTACTGTTCGTTGATGACCACCAGCTTGGTCTGATCGTAAACGCACTCTTCTGGCAGGCCACCGAAGTAACGCAGGGCTTCATCGTGGAGCTGGATAAAGGTCTGGGTGTCCAGAGGGCGGAAGGCCAGGCCCACGTACATTAACCGCGAGTAGGACAGCACGAACACCACAAAATGCAGTGTGCGTTCTTCACCACCGATCAGCACGCCGCGCAACTCACCGGGGTCCACCTGGCACTGAACACCCGGCACATCGTCCAGAATGGGTTCGTAGTAGCGCATCTGGGCCGAGGCCACTTCCTCCTTGAGCACCCGCACGTAGCGGCGAATGGAACGGTCCGAGGCCGGCAACTCACCAACCTTTGCCTGCAGCTTGCGGGCAAGCTTAACGGCGCTGAGCTTGGGAAACTTCTTGAGTAAATGCACCAGGTAATCCCGATGATCATCGAGGCGCTTGCTGCGTGAGGGATTTTCCAACTGGTCTCCAATCGCATTCTCACCCATGCGCAGATACTTGCGGACGGTATTGCGGGACAACCCCAGTTCCTGACTGATGGCGCGAATCGACAGCCCTTTGCCGTTATCGTGCAGTGCCTTGATCTTGTGTATCACAACCCACTCCTTCACTGACATGCCCCCGGCCATCGATAAAAGCGGGGAACAGTAGCTGGTTCTGTGGCCTGACGGCCACTCGGAGGTGGGTCAAAATTAATGGCCAGTAGTGGGTCATTTTAATTGGCCACTAACAAACGCTATGGTTACGCGGTTGGCGACAGCGTTTTGGTCGAAATTGCCGGTCGTATAAAGCAACTACTGCCGTCAGAAGCCTGGATTGCCCGCACCGGTGGAGATAAGTTTATCGTTGCCTGCCAAGTCCGCGATCATGGCGATGCAGCTCTGTTGGCGAGCGGACTCATCGACGCGCTGGCCGAATCCCACCAGGTTGAAGGGAGCTTCCATGTGCTTGGTTGCAAGGTGGGAGTGGCTCTGTTTCCCCTGGACCACCAGGAGGTCGCCCGCCTTCCTGACTTGGCGGAAGCCGCTCTGCGAGAAGCCAAAATCAACAAGGAGTCCGTGGTATTTTTCAGTGAGCAGAGCCATGAGCGACATTTGCGACAGATCATGGTTGAGCAAGGACTGAAAGAGGCGCTGCGGGATGGGTCCATCGAGGTGTACCTTCAGCCCAAGGTGTCTCTTGCTACCTTTACCACACGTTCCTACGAGGCCCTTGCCCGCTGGAACCACGAAGAGCTGGGGCAGGTCTCGCCCGGTGAATTCATAACACTCGCGGAAGCATCGGGCCTGGGCCCGGATCTGGACCATTACATCATCAGGCGGGTTGCAAAGCTGGTTGCCAACATATCGGCCGCTGAAACCCCTTGCTTGCCGGTCGCGATCAATATAACCGCCAATCATTTCTCGGATGAAGCCCTTTTTGCGCACATATCGCAAGCCCTTGATGACTACTCGCTTGCGCCAGGTGCCATTGAACTGGAAATAACCGAGGGAGCGATCATAAATCTATCCCAAACGGTTTCGGAGAAT
The DNA here is from genome assembly GCA_018334495.1 of Oleiphilaceae bacterium. Taxonomy (GTDB): domain Bacteria; phylum Pseudomonadota; class Gammaproteobacteria; order Pseudomonadales; family Oleiphilaceae; genus Marinobacter. The sequence goes on along the minus strand of JAGXLV010000130.1, from coordinate 1,244 downwards.
TTACGGCGTCTGCGCAGGCTCGGCATGCGAGTCAGTATCGACGACTTTGGCACCGGCTACTCCTCATTAAGCTATCTCAAGAATCTGGATGTCGATGAACTAAAAATCGATAAATCTTTCATTGATGATATAGAGAGCGCGAAAGGCCAGCGACTCGTTCAGGCGGTGATCGGGCTTGCCCAGGCGTTCGGCCTTACCGTTACGGCGGAAGGGGTTGAAACCAAAGCGCAGGTTGATCTGCTCGTTGAGATGGGATGCGATCTGGTTCAGGGTTACTATTTCAGCCCGGCCCTCCCACCGGAAGAGGCCGTGAAACATCAACTGGAGAACTGGGTGTGACAACGACGTCGAGCTTGTATCTCGGTGACGCCAAATAGAGTGCGCTTCCCTTGTTGTTTGCCACCCTTGATGTGGCCATCGGGGAGGTGATTGCCCCAACGATGAAAAAGCGTGGCGATTTTCTTCGGTAATCGATTGTCAGGCAAAGATCGGTAATCCCGACCCTGTCGGGGGCTTGGAGAAAAGCCGATTTGTGAAATAATTAAACGAGGAGCATCACAGAAGTGGAATGAAAACGTAACAAAGTTCCAGAAATTAGAAAGCACTTATATACAGTGCTTGCGGGTCGGATGATGAAAGAAGCCGGCAGGTGCTTCTAGGCTGATCACGAATTACTCAGAGAATGGTTACGGTTGCGAGATTGATATGGACGCTGGCTTTACAGGAATGAGCAGACGTTTATTCCACGGTGCGACAATAGTCCTTCAGGCAATGCCGGGCGCTCAAAAAGAGTTACGATTTCAGAACCCTACGAAACCATCGCTCCAATCCATCATCGGGGCAACGCAGAAGCGCCGGGATGGCTCTGCGGTCATGCCTGCGGCACTGGGCGCTGGCTTGTCTGCATTTTTCATGTCCGGGAAATCAACCATTTATTGCTCGTCTCTCAATATCTCACAGCAGTTACCACAAAGTTTAATACGGTGATTTTATCATGAAAACGGGGCCTTGATTTACTGGGTCGCGTAAAAGCACCCAGCCGCATGTGACGGACTTGGCATTGTTAACGGTTGTCAGTGGTGACCTGGGCTTGTCCTCAAGGAACTTGGCAGCCAGGATAATCGGGTGGTTTAGAGGTCATTTACCAGGCGCCGTTCCGAGTGCGCCAGACCAAAGGGCGACACGCGCTCAAGGGTTGGAAACTGCGTGCAATCTGTCGTAGCCTAGAGTCAAATATAAGCAGC
>JAGXLV010000129.1 GCA_018334495.1 Oleiphilaceae bacterium | reverse complement strand
GGGAGAGTAAAATGCTGTTTGAGATAGTGCGCATCGTCATTGATCAGCCTCTCACTGACTTGGTCAAGCGCCATGTCATAGTCCACAACAACGGCATCGGGACTGAGCATATGGGTAACAGGGCGCTTTTCATACAACGCCCGACCATAGGGCGTGCTGAACGTTTCCAGAACCCGCCACTTGTGAATAAGGCCAAGAGGCCTGCCGTTATCCACGACCGGCAAGGCGAACATGCCGGGCTCACGCTGGAGTCTCTCCCAGGCATGTTGCAGTGTCGCCTCCGAAGTAACGGGGTCGATATGCCTGCACAGACGCCCCGCCATTTCCTTTTCTTTTTGCGATAGCCTCGATGTATGTGCCGTCTGCACGTTGAGCGAATCCAGGCAGGCCGTGGCTACCGCCTTGGGCCGACCGAACAGGAAACCCTGAACCAGTGCAATGCCAAGCCCGGAAACAACCTGAAGTTCTTCTTTTGTTTCAACGCCTTCCGCGATCAATTTACAGCCCAGCCGGTCTGCCAACTCAACCACAGACCTCAGAAACTCACGCTTGATGAGGTCGTCTTGTATGTCGCGAATGAAGTGCCGGTCAATCTTTACAAAGTCTGGTTTCAGCTCGGACCAGAGCTTTAAGCCGGAATAGCCACTTCCCAGATCGTCAATGGCAATAAGGAAGCCCTCGGCCTTGAGCCATGCCAGCGTTTTCAGGAGCTCTGTAGGATCGGCGGTAGGGTAGCGTTCGGAGAGTTCAATGACGATGTCGGATGCATTTAGCCCATTCGCCTGCAAAAGCTCCTGCAGTTGTGCGGGATTGAATTCAGAAGGCATCAGCTTGGCCGGACTGATGTTGACGAAAAGTTTCAGTGGATTGCCTCGGCCTGACCAGTGGCGAGCAGCGGTGCGAAGACAGAGTGTTTCGAGCTCCAGTGTCAGATTACAGCGCTCGGCAGTTTCAAACAGCATTTGAGCCGTGTGCAGGAGGCTGTCTGATGGCCCCCGGCTCAGAGCCTCATAGCCAAACACGCTCTTTTTCTCAATATTTACGATGGGTTGCAGAAGCGTTGTGATTTCCTCTTTTGCTAATAAGCGGTTCAGCTCTTGACTGAGGCAGTCCTGCATTTGGTCACTCCTATATGTGAGTGAGGCTTCGGGAAAACAAGTTGCATCGTTCCGTCGCACGTCCCAGACCTACATGTTCGATTGGCTCATATCCGGTTGTGCCAAGTGTCGTAATTTCATCCATATAGTCTTCGCCAAACATGACAGACATATGTCAGTGATGCAGAAGTTATACTTGCGCGAGGTTAAATTCCGTAAAATATTCAATTAAATCAGGGCATTTGTTGCTGTGTGTAACATGAGTGTCATGACCAGGCCGCAGTCTTGCCTCTTTATTCAAATAGGGTGACGACATGCTTAAAACCGTCCGTAGCAGGATTCTTTTCTTTTCGTTTTTCTCGGTCTTCGCATTATCAGCTCTTGCCCTGTTGTCCTGGTCAATTATTGGAAAGGCAGAAAATGCCGCAAAACACTTGATAGAAAATCGTCTCACCGAATCCTGGTTGTTAAGTGACCTGGAGCAGGATCTCCGGCATGTTCAGGACCTTTCCTACAAGATCAAAGCTCAGTTGATGCTTTGGAAAGAAATCGATCAGGAATTTGCGTCACTTTCAGTGTCAATTCCCGCCAAATGGAGCGCCATTCAACAGAATATGGAACTGAACAACTGGGCAAATGAAAACGACGATCATTCATGAATCTGTGGTGGTCTATTTGAAAAAGCTCGGGGAGGGAATTGAAGAAAAAAGCTATTATCATGCCGGTAAAACAGTGGATTTTTCTCTTTTCCCTGCCTTGTCACCATTGCTGGAGAGTATCGATGCTCGCAAAAAAGCAAGTCGTGACGGGATCGCCGAGGGCTCTGATGAACTGCTGGATTATCTCGATCGCCAACAATATTCGCTGATTATCGGTTTCATCACCTTTTTAATTGTCATTGTTATGATGACATTCTGGTTGAGACAAACCGTGATTGTAAGGTTGCAGCGAATTGAGCGCGATCTCGAAAGAATGGATGAGTGTTCAGATCTGGCGAATCCACCCCGGTTGGCAGGGTCGGACGAAGTCGCAGGAGTTGCTGGGGCGCTGATTCGCCTGGTTGGCCGTTTTGAGGAATTTGTCGGCGATATAAGAGGTGCTTCCAAGAGTGTTAATGAGCGGTCCGAGCGGCTGGATACGCAGGCAAAGGAGCTGGAGTCTGCTTCCCGCACAACCCACCACCAGATCCAGGATGTTACCAATTCGGTGACAGCATTGGCTGATCAGGCTTCCACGATTGAGGCGTCTACCCGTGATTCCGCCGAAATTGTTCAGGCCGCCGTGACGGCAAACTCGGGCATCCAATCCGACCTCAAAAAGAGTGAGATGGCGGCAGAATACACCGTCGAGGTGATTGAGAGGGTCTCTGGCTCAATGCAGGAACTAACGGGATCGGCCTCCAGAATCGAGAAGGTCATTGGCGTCATTGCCGAAATAGCTGAGCAAACGAATCTGCTGGCCCTCAATGCTGCGATTGAGGCGGCAAGGGCGGGTGAGCATGGCCGCGGCTTTGCCGTTGTGGCTGACGAGGTGCGGACTTTATCGAAACGCACCGCCGATTCCACTGTGGAGATTCGCCAGTGGGTGGCTGATCTGGTCAAGGGCGTGCATGGAGTCGAATACCTGATTGCTGAAATGAAGCAGGCGGGTGATGGTAATAGCCAGACTCTTGACGCTCTCAAAGGACATCTTGTGTCCATGAACCGGTGGTTTTCGGATCTTGAGCTGCGCAGCGCCACCGTTAATGAAGCGCTGTCGCTGCAACGTGAAGGTATTGACCGGATAGCTTGTCGGTTTGCTGCGCTTGATGCTCACGCGACAACTGTAAGCGATAATGTGGCCGGTAGCAGAGAAATCAGTGTGGCATTGAAGCACGAAGCAAACTCCATGAACGATCTCACCGCCCGTTTTAGAACCTCTATTGATGATTGAAATTAATTTTTCGAAGGAGGGGGCCCTATTGTTTCCACTCGCATTCCGCTGAACGCTATTTGCAAATGCTCTGGGCGCGGTTTGATAATAAGGCTGTGTTGTCGGACCGGTCAGTGGGGTACATGAGCAAAAAGCCATGAGGAGACTGTTTCAGCATGAGTTACCAACTGGGGTACAACGAGCGAGTACAGGAAAGTATCCGGCGAATAGGCCGGGAACAAATTGACAAGGCGATAGGCGAAATCGATAACCCTGACCTGGATCGCCACGAGGCCATTCACCAGGTGCGCAAGCGGTGCAAGAGGCTGCGCGCACTGGTGCGGCTGGTCAGGCCGGCTCTGGGTCGGTCTTACCAGCGAGAGAACGGCTGTTTTCGTGGTATTGCCCGAGATCTGTCCGGTATCAGGGACGAGCAGTCGATGGTGGAAGCTCTTGAGCGTTTGCTGGAGTCACTCAAGGACGCCGAACGCCACCCGTTTGATCCCGCGCTGAGCGAACTGCGGGCACGGCGGGACGCGGCCGCCGCTTCCGCCGGGCAGGACCCGGAAGCACTGCTGGCCGAGGCGCGAAAGTCGCTAAAAAAGGCTCGTAATCGAGTGGGCAAGTGGCAGTTGAACGCCGGCGGCTTCGGGGCAGTGGACGGCGGTTTCAACAAGACCTACAAGCGCGGTCACAAAGCAATCAAAAGAGCATACAAGACCGACAAGACACAGGACTTCCACGAGTGGCGGAAGCGGGTCAAATATCATGTCCATCATCTGGATCTGCTGCGCCCACTCTGGCCTCGGGTCACCAAGGCCTGGCGGAAAGAGGCCAAGGTTCTGGCCGATATTCTGGGTGATGACCATGATCTGGCGATTCTTGATGAGTTGCTGGAATCCGAAGGTGAGCGCCTTGCGGAAAGCCCGACGAGGCGACAACTGCAACAGATCATTCGGAAAAAGCAACAACGCCTGCGTCGGGAGGCGCTGGAAATCAGCCACCGCCTCTATGCAGAAAAACCCGGCGCCCTCAGGAAACGCTGGAAAAGCTATTGGCGCACCTGGCAGGCATTCGGAAATTTATCGGAGACATGAAAATGAGTCTGGAGGCATCGCTTCTTTGTCGGCTTCAAGTCCTGGGGCTATTGATAAAGCGAAGCCCGTCGAATTTGATGCAGGAGAATAACAGGGGTGGCCGCAATATATGAGAACGATCGCTTTTTACAGCCCTAAGGGAGGTGTGGGAAAAACCGCCTCGGCGGTGAACATCGCCTACCTGGCAAGCGCTGGTGGCTATTCCACCTTGCTTTGGGATCTGGACCCGCAAGGCGCTGCCAGTTTCTACCTTTCTGGTGGAACCCCCCATAAAGGTAAAAAAATATCGAAACTGTTGGAGGGGCGCGCACCGATTAAGGATTTTATTCAGGAAGGTATTTATCCCAACCTTGATTTCATTCCCGCCCATAAAAGTTTCCGGAATCTTGACATCCGGCTTGAAGAAGATGAGCGCAATCTTCCGCTCAAGGCAATGCTGTCACCTTTGACTGAAGACACAAGCCTTGTTGTGTTGGATTGCCCGCCAGGCCAGTCCCGATTGACTGAACAGGTCCTGAAAGTCGCCGACGTCATTTACGTGCCCCTGGTCCCGACCTGGTTATCCTTGAACAGTTGGCAGCAATTCAACGAATTCGTCCGCGAGAAAAAACTGGGGCAGAAAAAGCTCCGGCCCTTTTTTACGCTCGCGGATCGAAGAAAAAAGATTCATCGAGAACTGCTTGCGCAAAATGCCGAGCTGTTCGACAAGCCTTCCAAGGCGATAATTCCGTGCTCCAGTGCGGTGGAGCGGATGGGTGAGAAAGGGCTGCCTCTGGAATTGTTAAGCCCCAGATCCCAACCGGCAATCAGTTATCGTCAGTTGTGGTCTGAAATACAGGCCGAACTTCGGATTTGATGGAGTTGCC
>JAGXLV010000053.1 GCA_018334495.1 Oleiphilaceae bacterium | reverse complement strand
CCATTGGCGCGACCATGCATATCTGGACCATTTCATCCAGATGCACCTCATCCATACCGAAATCCTGCTTGCCCATTGCGACAAAGTGAGGATAGTCATTGGTAAAGGTTTCAGCGTAACCGGCCCCATCGGTATGACAGGTGGCACAAGAAAGACCATTGGTAGACAGTGAGGTGTCGTTGAACAGCGCTTCACCCTTGGCAAGAAGGGCCTCTTTGTCGCCCTCGTAGGGGGTGTAATCGGCTGGCCGGCTCACGGATTTGCGTTTTTCCTCGGATACCGCCGCGCCTTCACCTTCACCCTCGGCCTCACCGTCTGCTTCACCCTCGGCCTCTCCTTCAGCCTCTCCTTCTCCTTCAGCCTCGCCTTCTGCTTCGCTCTCTCCTTTGGCCTCGCCTTCTGCTTTCGCTTCACCTTCTGCTTCACCCTGGGCGGCTTCAGCAGACGCAATCAGGCCAAGATTGAGCCCTGAAACACCCGATGATGCGCCCGCCATGGCAACAACGGTCATTACAGGTACTGAGATCATGAGATTTCGGGAAAGTTTACGCAAAAGCTCCTTGCGATTCTTGTCGGTGGACATGGGTCACCTCCGGTCGTTTTTGGTTGTAGGCATGATGGTTCTTTTCAGAGCCGCCACACCAGAGACACTCCTACAACACGCTTGTTACATCCTGAGCTGAACCGCCGTCACCCCGGGGTTGCGCGGGGCTCCCCCCACTCCCTGCAAATGGGTCAGGCATTCTCAGCCAGGGAATCCCGCAGAGCACGGTGGTGACGAAGAGTTGAGGGATGAACGCCAAACGCCGCATCTACCTCAATGCCGCTTTGTTCCGCCAGCATGCCGATAATAGCCATGTGGTGAATGGTGTGACTCGCGAGAAAAGCCAGCTCCCGACCGATGCTCGTGGGCAAGTGGTTCACCGTTTCCCCGGTTGCATGCTTCATTGTCAGCGAGGTCGAACCATCGACCGGAGACAACTGGCTGACTGATTCCGAGAGGGCCAGAAGGCGGCGATGAGCAGTCTGCGCGTCTGTTTCCAGGCTGATTGCTCTCTGTCGGTTTTCATAATTCAAGGGCTTCTGCGGCTGCTCGAAAATGGCCGTCAGAAACGCGGTGTAGTGATCAATAATATGTCGGACGTGTTTACCGATTACGTGCTGCTTTTTAACACCGAAGCATTGCCTGTATAAGGGGTCGGGTAGCCTGAGGAGCAACGCGGACAGCTGGGCAATGGCCTCCAGATTTTCCGCGACGAGATCCCCCTCATTCTCTCCGGAGAATTGATTTGGCATCGTTTTCACCCTGTTCTTTTAAAATAGCTTTGAGAGCCTGGCAAAGTTCTGGCTCAAAGCAGCGGGCAACGCTGATGATCCGGTTGCCCGTGCAATGACAGCCCGTGTTTCCGGGCCGCTTTAGAAGTCAGGCCTCGGCTTCACCTTCTCCCTCTCCTTCGCCTTCTCCTTCTCCTTCTCCTTCACCTTCTCCGTCACCTTTCATCTCGTCTTCATGTTCGTCTTCATATTCGCCTTCATGCTCGCCTTTGTGCTCGCCTTCGCCTTCACCATTGGCCTCACCTTCACCCTCGGCCTCATGCGCGGCAGCGACCATATACTCTCCCGTTTCATCCGCGTTAACGTCAGTGGCGGCCGCATTAAAGGAAGCGGAACCGACGACTAGCGCGAGAATGGGCCCGCTATAGGTAATGCCCTTGGCAAGCTTGCTTAACAAGTGCTTTTTCTGGATATCGTGAGACATATTCAATCCTCTCTCGTCATTGGCCTGGCTGATAAACACCATGGATGACCACTCATAACGTCAGCGTGACCAGGATCCGCTGCAAAACGTACCATCCATGGAAATGGCCCCGCCGCCAGAAAACGCCGGCAAAGCCAAATACAGTAATAATGTCGGACTAGTGTCCCGGCCCCTCTTCCGATTGATAAACACTTTTGGCCAAGGTGACCACTTGCGCCAGACTGCTTGCGGCCGTCTCCGGATCGCTGGCATCAACCATGTAACGATCGCAGCGCTCCAGCCACGCTGAAAGCCTGGCAAATCCCCTGGCATCGAGAGGTTTACCCTCCCTCATGCAGCAACCCGCAATCAGGTGTCGCAGCGTTTCACTCACGGAAAGAGCCCTAACACCGCTGTTTTCGTAAAGGGCGTCATGGCTGGGAATGATCACCGTGTTTATTTTGTAAAACCCCTTTGCCAGGGTCCGGGACGCCGGTATCAGCGCGCCATCACTATTGCCGGGCAACCGGCTCTTCACCGTGGTCTTTGCCTGGGCGAAGAATGGCAGCATCCGTTCAGGTATCTGCGCCGGCAAACCGAGCGCAGAAAGCCGGGTGTCGGCCGTGTCACGAAGCCTCACGGCGCGACTGAAACTGGCATCTTCGCGCCAGGCAAAGTTCTGAGCTACCGAGTCATATAAAGACGGGTCGCCGTTCGCGATCAGCACAGCGCTATTCTGATCATCGCTTCGCGTGACCAGCCCCGCATCGATAACGATTTCTCCCGGTAAGGCGGCGTTGCCGGCCAGGCAAGTCATCACAGCCGAAGCCACACTGGCCAGCGGGAGCCTGGAACGAATGACTTTGCCATCAAGCACCAGCGTGTAGCCCGGCGTATCGCGAACCACCTCGAGCCTTGAACAGTCACCCTTGCGCCGCTCGGTTTGCATTGGCCTTAGCAATGCTTCCAGCCTGCCAACCAAAGGCCGGCTGTCGGTATAGAACTCCACTTGATGGGCGCCGCAGGCCAGTAAAAGCGAAAAAGAAGTCAGGTCGGGTTTTTCGGGGCTAACCGCGGTTGCTGGGGGCCGGGTTGTTGCGGGACTGGCCTGATAAGCCTGGATCAGGGATCGATTGTTGGTCCAATCCGCCAGGGAATTCCAGACATCCTTGCGAATGGACCATGTGTCGAGCTGGGCAGCCGCGGTTTTGCCGGCGGCGGATATAAGCGCCTCGGCAATGTCATCCGCGCCACTGCCGTCCAGTGCCATGAGCCAGATCAGCGAGCCGGTTTCGTTGAGCGCGCTGAGCGAGCCTGCCTCGGTGTGATAGACGTAGACCTGATCGTCACTGATGGTTTCTTCGGCGAAGCGACGTTCGACCCGGGGCTGCGACAGGGACTTATCGGATATCGCCTGGGCCACCACCCAGTCTTCAAGGCGCGGCAGGGTAAAGTACGGCAGGTAACGCTCTGGATCTTCACAGGGATAAAGGCGCTGGAAGCCCCCTGCCTGTGCCAGCTCACGCCGGGTTTCCTCGACCAGCTGTTGCTCGGGCGAACGATCGTCCGGCCCTGCGTCCATGTCATTCAGGCCGGTCAGCTGCACCAGGTCCGCAATCAGCGAACTTTTAATACCTTCCTCAATATCGCCACCGCTTTCAGGACCGGCGCAAACGTCCAGGGAAGGACTGAGGTTACACTCAAGCACCCAGGGTTTGAGCTGGTCGTCCACCAGGCAGTCTATGCCAAGCAGTTCATAGCAGCCTCGCGGGTCGGCCTCTATGGTCTGGCAGCGCTCGCGCATGGATTCAAGCGCCGACAGGCAAGTCAGCGTCACCATGTCCTCAATGCGGTCAAACAGGATGGCATCGTTGTGGCCCTGCTCGCAGAGCCAATGCCGATAACGGTCCAGATCGACGAATTCGACCGGCACCTCAGCGTCAAGGTTGAGGGCGTTAATATCGGGATTGGTCAGATAGCTGTAGGGGTTGTCGGCGTTTTCCTCGTCATAGGGAGCCGAGGCCAGCTTGGCAAAACCCTGTCGATACAGATAAACCCTGAAAGGCGCAATAGACGACACCAGCACGTAAAGCCGCAGCACGTACTTGCGACCATGCATGGTGTGGGGGTTTTCCATGTATTCCTGCACCATCCAGGAAGATTCAAGCGGAACCTCGGCAGGGTCGCCCACCATGGCTATGCCTTTGCCACGGGCCGCATTTTTAGGCTTGAGGATCCAGCGTTTGGCGGGGTTATCCAGGGCCGCCTGTTGGAAGGCGTGGTAATCTTCCGGCATTGAAAAAACCCGGGGCACGAATTGCAGCCGATCGGTCAGCTCCGAGGTGTCTTTTTGCTGGGTTTCAACTCGGTCACGAAGGGTGATCAGACTCTGGTAGAGGCGGCTTTTAACCGTGAGGGCGTTATTGCCGGGGATGTGATTGATTTTCCGGTCAGGTCCAACCTGGTGGAAGAACCTGGGGGCCGGCATGCCGGTATACCAACAGGCGTCCCACGCCTTCTCGGTGTCGCCGGCCTGCCAAAGAGCCTTGTCAAGCGCCGCCTCGAAAAAACGGTCTTGAGCGGCCGTCCGCTTGCCACCCATCCAGTAACGTCGAGTCATATTGCGTCCATCTCCCCTGCAGCTTTGGCTGAGCCGGTCTTTCGTGTATTACACGTACTGACAAAAGCAAACAGAAAGTGTTACAGACCAACCTAAAACTTTTTGAGTGATGCCGCAAAAGGAGTTTTGAAAACATTTACCGGCCCCCGGGACTCCAGCCGAAATACTCATTCGCAATGGGGCGGAAAAGGAAGAATACGATAACCGCAAAAAAGACCAGGCCGGGAAGCAGCCCCAATTTCGCCGGCGTGGCGATGGCAGCGATCAGGAAGCCGATCAGGCCCCAGCCGACATAGAGAAACCGGCCCCAGTTCCGGGCCTTGAGCATGGCGGCGCCGGCCGTCAGATTGATCAGGATTTCCAGATACAGTACCCCGTACTGAACGGAAACAGGCAGAGCATTCTGGCTCATGAGTTCCGTGACTTCCGGGTCGTTCATGCTCATGAGGCTGAAAAACAGGGAAATACCAGCCATCACAATAAGAAGCCATGCAATGATGGTGATGGATAGAGGGCGTTCGGTCATGGGATATCCTTATAGTTAACCTGAAAAAAGCTCGCAGTGGCTTCCTGGGACTTGATCAACTTTATGTTCTGGTGGCTCTTTTCATTCCTCGTAAATCATCTTTCGGGTCATGCCGCCGTCAATCACCAGATTCTGGCCGGTCATGAAGCCTGCCTCCGGCGAGACCAGATAGGCCACCAGGGCGGCTATGTCTTCAGGAGTTCCCACCCGTCCTGCGGGATGCTGGCGGTGATCCGTTTCAGACAGCGGCTCAATCGCCTCGGGCGCTTCCGCCTGCCAGGGCCGCACATCGATCCAGCCAGGGCTGATGCTGTTGACCCGGACATCGGGCCCCAGGCTGGCCGCGAGGGCATGGGTCAAGGCGATCAGCCCACCCTTGCTCGCGGCATAAGCCTCGCTGTCGGGTTCGGACTGCAGCGCCCGGGTGGATGCCATATTGACGATGCTGCCACCGACCCGCCGCAAATGCGGCACCGCGTGTTTGGCCATCAGGAATGAGCCTGTGAGATTCACATCCAGCCGGCGCTGCCACTCGGCCAGTTCAAGCGTCTCTATCGGCCCCGTGTCCGGGTCTGCCAGAGCCGCATTATTAACCAGGACGTCCAGGCGACCGCCCCGGTTAACAGCCTCACCCAGTGCCGATTCAACCTCAGCCTCCACCGACACATCCGTCCTGATGAAAAACAGGTTGTCCGGCTTTCCGAAATCGGCCAGGCAAGCCTCCCCTGCCCTGGCGTCACAATCACAGATCACGACCCGCCAGTCCCGATCCAGGAACCAGGCCGCGATGCCCTTGCCGATACCCCGGGCGCCGCCGGTAATCAGAATCACCCTGGGTTGTCTCGTCATGGTATTTCCTTTGTCATCGTGAAAAAGGGAACCTGCACAAAAAGGTACTGATGGATTAAATTTTGATCAAATGTCTTATTGCTGAATTCAGTGTGTAGCCCGGCTCAGACGCCCACGGAGCAGGACAGAATCCGGGACAAATGACTGTAAGGCATGCCCGTTTCCCTGTGCCAGTCAGTAAACGCCTTTTGCGCCTGAACCAGCGCTTTTTTGCTGCCAGGCGAGGCATCCAGCCGCCCTTCCCGACGCAAACCGAGCACCACATCCGGTGACAACACAAAGCCATCCCAACCAACACGGCGCAGGAAATACTGGGGTGTCTTGCCGCCCAGGCGGGCGCCCTGGCGCTTGAGCCAAAGCAACAGCCCAACTTGATCCTCAGAAGGCCAACGGCTCAAAAATTTGCCAAAACCGCCAGACGCTTCGGAGGCATCCACAATCATCCTGGCGTTTTCCGGCACCGTGCGAATTTTCTGCATATTGCGCACAATACGCTCGTCCTGCGCCAGGTTTTCCAGCACATCGGGCGAAACCTGCTGCCAGTAGAGCGGCACAAATCCCTCGAAGGCCGCCTCGAACCCAGGCCATTTGTTTTCGATGACCCGCCAGACAAAGCCCGCCTTGAACACGCAACGAGTCATTTCGGAAAGATAACGGTCATCGCCCTTCGCCTCCAGCTCCCCGGGCCGGGCCACCCGGGACAGGAGCGAACGTAACTCGGCCTCACCGCCTTTGTGGGCGACGGCCTGCTCATAAATTCTGGCAAAAGACATGGGCTGGTATCCGAGTCTCTGATTGTGGTCCTGAAGGTTGCCGGAGATGGTTTTACGCATTCAGGGCACCTGCCAATTGACGTCCAAAAACCAGCCGGGATGAGACTGACTTTGGGAGCAACACTGTATAGCGCTACTATAAAGGAAATCGAGCCAATCAAGGACCCACCCACATGCCTGCAATCGGATGGATTTTCCTAGCACTTGCTTTTGCGCTGGTGCTGGGCAGCCTGTTCATGCTGCGCGACACAGCCCACAGCCTGGAGATTTCCAAGGAAAAGCTGGGAAAAATCAAGAAACGTAAAGCGGAGGTTGAAGCAGAGAAAAAAGCTGAAGAGGAAAACAAATGATTCTCCGGACACAGACGAATGCCTCCGTCCCCTTTTATCCCGTCTGCGCTGATCTGTGCCCCGTAACCCCTCGTAATTTATTTACCAGCAAGCTAACAGTGCCCTGGACCAACGCGCCCATGCCAGGCTCCCGGAATCACCATACCCCGCAAAGCGCCTAATCTTGGAGCGATGACGAGGACGACAAGCCGCGATCATGACACTGAGCACCAGCACCGCAAATGGCCTGAGCATAGTCTGGTTCAAACGAGACCTGCGACTGACCGATCACGCACCGCTGCAGCAGGCACTGACGGCCGGCCGGCCCCTCTTGTTGCTGTATATCGCTGAGCCCGACCTTCTGCGTGATGCCCACTATGACCTGCGCCACTGGCGCTTTATCCGGCAATCTCTTCAGGACATGAACCGCCGTCTGAAACCGCTCGGCATTCAGGTGGAAAAATGCCGCGCCGACCCCATCGACTTACTGACCGACCTGCACAAACGCTACGGCATAGCAGCGCTTTACAGCCACGAAGAGACCGGGCTGGCGATAACGTACAAGCGGGACCGGACCCTGTCGCGCTGGTGTACCGACTGGGGCGTTTCCTGGCATGAAACGCCCAATGGTGCCGTGCAGCGGGGATTAAGCCATAGACGCACCTGGGACCGGGCCTGGGATAAACGCATGCGCGCGGCTCTGGCCGAGCCGGATTGGTCACACCTGCAGCCGGCCCAAGTGAGCCTGACCCACTGGGATTGGCCCTGGCCGGAAGACTGGCCACAACAGGACAGCCGTTTCCAGCACGGCGGCGAAATTTACGCCTGGCAGACGTTGAACAGCTTCTTCGAGGGTCGCGGCGAAAACTACGCCCGGCAGATGTCGAACCCTTTGTTAAGCCGGGAAAGCTGCTCGCGCCTGTCGCCCTACCTGGCCTGGGGAAACCTGAGCGTACGCCAGGCGTATCAGCAACTATTGCAGCACTGGCAACGACCGGGGTGGCGCCGCGTCCTGCAAGGGCTTTCTTCCCGTTTGCATTGGCAAGGGCACTTTATTCAGAAGTTTGAAAGCGAACCGCGGATGGAATTCGAGCCGGTCAATCGCGGCTACGACGAGCTAAGCTACCGGGACGATGCCCACGCGGAAACCGACCTACAGGCCTGGAAAGAGGGCCAGACCGGGTACCCCCTGGTCGATGCCTGCATGCGCGCCGTCATCCACACCGGTTACCTGAATTTTCGCATGCGCGCCATGCTGGTGAGCTTTCTGACACACCACCTGTGGATCCACTGGCGTCGAGGCGCTCACCATCTGGCACAGCAATTTCTCGACTTTGAGCCAGGCATCCATTACGCCCAGTTTCAGATGCAGGCGGGACATACCGGCACCAACACCGTTCGCGTTTACAACCCGGTCAAACAGTCACAAGAGCAGGATCCCGACGGCAGCTTCATCCGCCAGTGGGTGCCGGAATTGGCAGAACTGCCCAATCACTTCATCCATACGCCCTGGGATTTACCGCCCATCGATGCCCTGCTGCTGAATTTTCAGCCAGGGCATGACTATCCCGACCCCATCGTGCAGATAGAACAAACGGGCCGCCACGCCCGCGAACAGCTCTGGCGCCACAGGCGAACACCCCGGGTTCGGGCAGAGAAAAACCGCATACTCGAAACCCATGTAAAGCCCCATCGTTGATGGGGCGCGCGCAAAGACTCAAACATTAAAACAGTACGCCTTAAATCCTGGGCAAGTGGAGGGTCGAAACCATGGAGATGTTAAAAGTTACCGCCATCTTCGTCTTGAGCTTCTTTCTCTTAAGCACAGCGGGAGCGCAGAACATGAACGCACTTTCCGACCTGCAGTGGAAAAACCGGATCATTCTGGTGAAGACATCTGGCGATGGGATCGGTGTGATGAAAACTCTGAATCAGGCCAGGGAAGACATTAAGGGGCGGGATATCGCCTGGTTCGTCGTGACTGGCAAAGGTATTGAGTCCAACCTGCCGCAGGTAAGCCCTGATATGGCTGAAAGTGTCCGCGACTTTTTCGCGGACGAGCCTCACTCGGCGCGGGTGATTCTGATCGGCAAGGATGGCGGTGTGAAAGACCGCGGTGATCACCTGAACCTGGAACGAATCTTTGCGCAGATTGACCGAATGCCTATGCGGAAACAGGAAGTGCGGCGGGGTGAGCCCTAGTGTCCCTTTAGAGCATTTTTACCTGTCGCCGTCGCCATCTGACGGAAAATTTTCTGATCAGTTTCGATCCGACAACAAACGGGTTCCGTAGTTTGTGCTTATGTCGCTAATCACGATAATCACGATAATCACAGGAAATGATTATGCCGAACGCTGCAACTGCAGACGCAGGGAGTGAAGCTGATTATTTGAAAGACCCCGCCCGGCTGGAAGCCCTGCGTCGACTGAACATTCTCGATTCCGACTCTGAAGCCGTATTTGATGCGATAGCCCGCTGCGCCAGGGATTTGTTCAACGTCGAGCTGGCCACCATCCATTTGCTTGATGACAAGCGCCAGAAGGTCAAGGCGTCTTCCAACGGCAAAAGAGCCGGTGACACGCCGATCGGCGAGACGTTTTGCGAATATACGGTCAGAAGCCGGGAACAGCTGTTGTTCGTTCCCGATCTGGCAGCGGATCCACGCTTTCAGAAAAGCGAATTCGTGACCGGTCCCGCCGCGCTGCGCTTCTATGCAGGCATACCGCTGATTACCAGCGATGGCCATGCCGTGGGCACTTTGTGTCTGCTGGACAGCCGGGCCAACGCGATCGAGCCATTCGACGACCACAACCTGACGCTATTCGGCGAGCTGGCGGAAATTGCCATCAAGACCATGGAACTTCGCCGCACTCACGTAGAAGCCCAGGACCATTTTTTGCGGGCGATTGAGGAAGATGGTCTAACCGGCCTTATGAGCCGTCGCGGGTTGCTCCTTCACCTGCAGCAAATTGCTGATCAGGAGCCGCAGCGCACACCGCGCTTCGGAATGATCGAAATTCGCCTGCGAGGTCTTGACCGTATTTTCAGAGCTTACGGCAGTGGTGTCGGCAACCGGATTCTTCAGCAGGCCGCCGAGCGTATTCAGCTGGCCGCCCAGCCCGGGGACTTTCTCGCCAGAGTGGGAGACCACAGCCTGCTTATTGCGCAAACCTTTCGCTCCATGGGCGACCAGTTCGAGCCATCGGTTGCCCATGAATGGGGTGAGGCCAGGGCCGATAAAATCCTCAGATTGCTTGATGCCGCCTTTTTGGTAGCAAACGGACCCTTCTACCTTACCGCAAATATTGGCATCGCCTTTTCAGCCGATGGTGATATCAGCTCTTACTCCGTTCTCGAAAAAGTCGAAGGTGCGATCTTCGAGGCAGAGCAAAAAAATACCGCGGCAAGCCTCGTACAGTGGAGCAAGTCGGGGCTGGGTAAGCAGCACCGCGAAGGGCTTACCATTGAGCATCGCTTGCGAGAGGCTGTCGCGGACAAGGCCCTGAGCGTTGTCTTTCAACCCATTGTGAACCTTAAAGACAATAACAGGATCGTGGGCGCAGAAGCACTTGTGCGCTGGCCCCAGGACAACGGCCCGCCCATCGGCCCGGATTTTTTTATCCCCCTTGCCGAGCAACTCAACCTGATTGACGAACTGGGGCTTTGGGTGTTCCGAGAGGCCTGTAAGACACTCAAACACTGGCGTGACCTGTCGGACAGGGATCTGTGGATGGCCGTGAACTTCGCCCCGAAACAACTGAAGGATTCCGGCCTTGCAGAGCGGCTGACGGCAATCACCTCGGAAGCTGGCGTCAAACCGGAGCAGATCAAGATTGAAATTACGGAGAGCGGCCTGATCGAGCGAGCTGATCAGGTGACGGAATTGCTGCATACCCTGATTGCAGCCGGCTTCAAGCTGGCACTGGACGATTTTGGCACGGGACACTCATCCCTGACGCGCCTTATTCACCTGCCATTCAGCGTGCTCAAAGTGGACCGGGCATTTGTTTCCGACAGCCCTGACGGGGCAGGCGCCGCTGTTGTTTCAAGCCTTGCCTCACTGGCGGAATCACTTGGCCTCGAAACGGTAGGGGAGGGCATAGAAACCGAAACCCAGGAACACTTCCTGAGCGCGCAGGGTTATGACCTGGGTCAGGGTTATCTTTATTCCAGGCCCATTAGCGCCGGGGCTTTTCTGGAACTGATTGGCACAGCGAATGCCGCAAGCAGTGTGCAGGACAAAAACGAAAATGCGTTTAAGGTATAGCTCTCTACTCGCCTTTTAATCTTCGTCGCCTCGCAGGCCGGTGGCAATTGCCTCATCAATCAGCCAGCGTCGCAGCAGGCGCAGGCCGGGCTCGCTGCGCCGGCTGCTCTTGTAGGCGAAGTAGAAAGTATCGCCGGTCATCATCGGGTGGCAGGGCAGGCGCACGAAATCGCCCGCGTCACTGCGGTTACTGAGCATGTAATCGTTGGTCAGGGCGATACCCTGATGGAACCTGGCCGCCTCCAGCGCGAGCAACATGTGGCTGAAATGCTGCACCCGGCTGCCCGGTGGTATGGGCTCGCCGACCTCGCGAAACCAGGCTTCCCAGTCGCCGGCGTCGCGGTTAAAAATACTGTGAGTGGACAGTAACGGATACTGCGCCACCTGGGCTGGTGTCAGGCTCACCCGTTCACCGGCGTCCAGCGCTTCCTGCAGGTCCAGCTCCCGGCACAGGGACTGCCAATAGGGCCGACTGCAGACCGGAAACAACTGTTCACGGTACAAAAGGTCGTAGCTGAAGGCCGTCGAACGCGGATCGATGGTGATGAAGCAGTCCGCCACCCTGTCCGACAGCACCGGCGATTCGCTGGTCATCTCCAGCGCCATATCCAGTTGCGGATGCAGGCGCTGCAACTCCGGCAACCGCGGCACCAGCCAGCGCACGGCGAATGAGCTGTACACCGAAAGCCGCAGCCGGGCCTGGGGCTGGCCCAATAGCTGGGCGGTGACCCGCTCAATCTGGATCAGCGCCGAGCCAATGCCTTCCAGATACACCTTGCCCTCTTCCGTCAGCGCCAGCGAGCGGCCAGCGCGCAGGAACAATTTTTCCCCAAGGTAGGTTTCAAGTCCCTTGATCTGGTGACTGACTGCGCTCTGGCTGATATTCAGTTGCTCGGCCGCGCGACTGAAACTGTTGAGCCGAGCAACGGCCTCGAACACCGGCAAAGCGTTCAGTGGTGGCAGTTTCATTATCTATAAATCTCATGATGGCCGCATATAGATCATTTTATCGGATAATAACCGGCGCATACACTGGCAACCATCATTTACCCCGGAGGCGATATTGCGAAGCGGGAATAACAGGAGGCCACCATGTCAGGAAAAACCGTCAACAGCGCCCTACTGCTGCTGGTGATCGGCAATGCCATGGCGCTGATCTCGGATGTGTTCATCAAGCTTCTGGAGCCAGGCGCCCCGGTGTTCCAGTTCGCCTTCCTGCGCTGCTTCCTCACCCTGCTGATGTTGTTACCGCTCTGGCATCAGGTGGATACCGGCCGGTTGTTCGAGGGCCTGGGCACGCATTTTATCCGGGCCCACATCCACCTGGCTGGCATCCTGTGCATGGTGGTCGCCCTGGTCAGCCTGCCGCTGGCCACCGCCAATGCCGTCTTCTATGCGGCCCCCATTCTGGTGATGCTGCTGTCGGTGCTGATCTTTCGTGAGCGGCTGACGCCCCTGAGCCTGCTGGCGGTGGTAAGCGGTTTTCTCGGAATCCTGGTGATATTACGGCCCGTGGAGCTGGGCTGGGGTGCCCTCAGTGCCCTGGCTGCGGCCCTGGCGCTGGCCATAAACGCCGTGATGGTGCGCAAGCTGCCCAAGGGGCAGTCCACGGTGCACAAGCTGATGCTCAACTACCTGCTGATCCTGCCGGCCAGCTTCCTGTTGATGCTGATCGAAGGCGCAGCCTGGGATCCGTCGATCCTGTGGAGTGCCGTGGGTTCGGCGTTGTTCATCCTGGGTTACAACATCACCGTGCTGCTGGCCTACCGCCAGGTCGACGCCAACCAGGTCACCAGCGCCGAATACACCGGCCTGATCTGGGCGGTGTTGATTGGCTGGGTAGGTTTCAACGAAATGCCCGACCTCTGGTTCGCGGTGGGCAGTGTCATGATCGTAGTGCCGCTGATTCTGGTGGGATTGCAATCGCGGCGGCGGAGCCGCCAGGTGTTGCGTGGGTATGCGGTCAACGGCTGACCATCAAGCCGGGATCATGCTGTGCAAGGGACTTTATGTCCGGAAAAGGAAACAGTGTCTTCAGATCAGGACAGTAAGCTTTTAGAGCCCTTTTATTGCACAAACAAACCCCTCAAAAGGCCAAACCAAAGCTCGATAAGTTCAGGCACTGTCCGTAATTATGGACAATATGTAAAAAAAACGCCGGATAAAATTATAAGCTTCTGATTTAAATGAATTATTTTAATTGGCCCAAGAAATGCTTTAGAAGATTTCAGACTTCGCTCGGGCGGACTTGATCGCTGACCGACGGAATCTGCGGCAAAAATTATAACAATACGCGGAAGGCATTCGGCGACGGCAATCGGACTCTATTTCGCCCTTCCAGCCGGGCTCCGATCGCAGGCAATGTCCGACACACTCGTTACAGTAACGAAAAGCGACCTTTTCCATGAGCCTCATCAACAACTTCTCCATGCAGGGCAAACTGCTGGCACTGGTCATACCGGCTTTGCTGGTTGTCGTTTACTTTGCAGCCCATCGAATAAATGACAATTATGGCGATCTCGCCAATATGCGTGAGCTTCAGGCAATGGTCCGGCTGGTGGATACCGGAGACCCTCTGGCAGAGGCCCTGCAACAGGAACGCGACCGGTCATTGGTTTTTTTCGCCAGTGTCTATGCCCCGGAGGAAGCTGAAAAGGCACTGGCGACTCAGCGCGGCCAAACCGATACCCGCATTACCGTCTATCGCAGCAAAATCGATAAGCTTATGAACAACATCAACCTGGACGAGGATATGCGTGCCAATATCCAGGCGTTCAACGGCGAACTGGAGAGCCTTTCTTCCCTGCGCCAGTCGGTCGACGACCGCAGCGTCGAAGCTGGCGAAATCAACGCGAACTTCACCGGCAAGATCATGGCCCTGATTGGAAGAGTCTCGCTGATTGTCCGTCGGTCTTCCGATGCCGGCTTGACTCGTCAGGTCGGAACCTATTTTGCGTTGGCCCAGGCGGTGGAAATGGCGGGGCGGGAACGTGCGACTGGAGCAAGTCTTCTGCGCCGAGGCAACTTCGAGCTTCCCGTGGTCGAAACCATTGCCCAGCTTGCCGGACAGCAAAAAGCACTATTCTCCAATGCTCTTTCGATGCTGCCAACGGACTCCAAAACTCGTCAAACCCTGGAGAACTTTTCTGCAAGCGCTGCCAATAACGAGCTGCTCGCCAAGCGCAAAACTCTGTTCAAGAGTCCTTCCGGCCTCTACGGCCTTGAAGCCGAGGACTGGTTTGCCGACGCGAGCGGTCGAATCAACGCACTCAACAATATGCGCGCCGACCTTCTGCAAAGGGTAACCAAGCTGTCGGATGAAGGTGTCTCCCGGGCCATGGCAGACCTTACCACCGCTTCGGCGATCGCGCTCGCCTCCATTGTCGTGGCGCTCGCGCTCATGCTTGTGATCATGCGTTCTATCAAACTGCAAGTGAGCAATCTGCTTGCCGGCGTGCGCCAGGCCATGGAACGCAAAGACCTGAGCCAGGCCATTCCGGTCACATCGAAAGACGAAATCGGCTCCATCATCACCGCCATTAACGAGCTCTTCCGACGCTTCGGAGAGGCCCTGACTCATATCGACAAAGCCAGCATGCAGCTCGCCACTGCAACCGGGGGCACCGCCACTACGGCAAACCAGAATGTGAACCAGATCCGCTCCCAGCAGCTACAGATTGAGCAGGCGGCAGCTGCGACTGAACAAATGTCCACTACGTCGGAAGAAATTTCCAGAAACACCCAGCAGGTTGCAGATGCCGCCAGCAATGCCACCGACAAGAGCCGGATCGGGGAAACTGTTTTGCATGGCAGCATCAATGGTATCAGGACCCTGGCCGCATCGGTGCAGCAAGTAAACAGCGTCATCGAAGAGCTGGAGGAACGCAGCGGTTCCATTAGTGAGGTTGTCCATGTGATCCGGCAGGTTGCGGACCAGACCAACCTTTTGGCATTGAACGCGGCCATCGAGGCCGCTCGGGCTGGCGAGCACGGTCGCGGCTTCGCTGTTGTCGCCGATGAGGTCCGCGCACTGGCAAGCCAAACCCACGAATCCACCACAAAAATAGAAGGTATCATCAATAATTTCCGCGACGTCACGGAAAACGCCACCCGTTCCATCAGCGCCAGCTATAAATTGGCCAATGAAACCAGTGCCCAGACCGCTGAGCTGGAACAGACGTTCGCCGACATTATCAGCGACGTTAACGGCATTTCCGATATGGCCGGCCAGATTGCCACTGCCTCCGAAGAACAGGTAGCCGTCACACGGGAACTCTCGGGAAGCATGGAAGCCGTCAGTGAGACGGCCCTTCTGACCTTGACGGGCTCTGAGGAAATCAACGAGGTCGCTGGCGAACAGGCCAGGCTGGCAAGACAACTGAAAGAGATGGCCAACGAGTTTAAGGTGTAAAGGCAACCAGGTCAGCAACGCTCAATCTGCCAGCATGTTAGTCTAAGCTCGGATCGCCACACTCCGAGGAGGACCCCAATGCCCCGCTTGTCGCTTGCACTGCCGTTACTTTTCCTGCTCCTGTCCCTGAACATCCAGGCTCAACAGGAAATACCTGCCTTCTCCGGCATCGAATCCCTGGATCAGGGCTGGGAGCCACTGGAATTTCCGGATATCGAAAGTCACACCCGTTACGAGCTGGTGACGGAAGACGGCAGGCAGGTGGTCAAGGCCGAAACCAGCAACAGCGCCTCCGGCCTGATCACCATGATTCGTGTTGAGCCCGCCGAACGGCCGATCCTGCGCTGGCGCTGGAAAGTCAGCGGCGTATACGACAAAGGCGATGCCCGCCAAAAGCGAGGTGACGATTACCCCGCCCGCATCTATGTGGCCTTTGAATTCGAGCCAGACAAGGTAGGGTTCTGGGAGCGCACCAAGCGCAAAGCCGTGGAAGTCCTGTTCGATGCCCAGCTGCCCGGCAATTCGCTGAACTACATCTGGGCCAACAAACTGGAAGCGGGCAGCACTGTGCCGAATCCTTTCACCGACAAAACCCAGATGGTTGCGGTCAATTCCGGCGATGGCCAGGCCGGCGAATGGGTAACCGTTGAGCGCAACATACTGGAGGATTACCGCGAAGCTTTCGGCGAGGAGCCGCCTGCCATTGTCGGCATCGGCATCATGTCGGATTCGGACAATACCGGCGCCTCGGCCGAGGCCTGGTACGGCGACATTGAGTTAAAGGCGGAGTGAGAGGCGGATGCCATTAAACCGGTGAGAGGGTAGACTGAAGCAATGTTCCCAACAAGTGTGCGCCATGAGCAGAGATTCCAGAGAGCCCAAAAGCTGGCAAAGCCACACCTCCGCCATTCTCAGCGGTTTCTTCGGAGACTGGCTGGCCCAGCGTGAAAGCCCGCTGGCTGTGAAAACCGCCCTGCTTCACGAGGGCAAGCGCCTTGATCTGGCCAAACTGGACATCCCCCAGCCCAAAGGCACCGTCATCCTGCTGGTACACGGCCTCATGGGTCAGGAATCCATCTGGGAATTCCCCGGCCAGCCCGGCGTGCATTACGGCAGCGAGCTGGCACAGGTCATGGACGCCAATGCCCTGTGCCTGCGTTACAACTCCGGCCGCCCCGTGCATTATACCGGCGCCACACTGACCAACCTTCTCCAGACGTTAAAAGAACACTGGCCTGTGCCCCTGGAAAAATTGGTCCTGATCGGCCACAGCATGGGCGGGCTGGTAATTCGTAGCGCCTGCCATCAGGGCGAAATCGCCGGCCATTCCTGGCCGCAATGCGTGGAAAGCTGTGTTTATCTCGGTGCGCCCCACGACGGCTCCTGGCTGGCGCAAACCGCACATGAAACGGCTGGCATGATGCAATCCATGCCCACCGCTTACCTGAAAGTCGTTGGCAAGTTTATTGATAGCCGCAGTGAAGGCATTCGCAATCTCACGGCGGGTGATATTCTAAAGGACCTGGACCAATCGCCGCCACTACTGGCCGGAGCCAGGCATTTCGCGGTCGCGGGCTTGCTGAGCAAGCGGCCCGGCCACGCCCTCAACCGGATTTTCGGCGACCTGCTGGTCAAGGAGAGCAGCGCCAGAGGCGGCGGCCGGAAGGGCTGGACGATGACGGATTCCGTCTGCTTCACCGGCGTAAGCCATGTTCGCCTGGCTCACAGTGCCAGAATCAACCAACAACTGCGGGAGTGGCTGACATGAAACCTGCCCACAATCTGGACTGGTGGCTGGGCGCCGCCGACCTTGTTGCCGTAGGCGTAACCGAGGGCGCCTCTCATATTGGCCAGGTTCATCTGGCCATCGCAGATCACAGTTTCAATGTGCTGGCCCGTGTGCCTGTGACACGCCCGGTCAGCGAACCGGTGCGAGTAATCCACCACGGCATTTCCCGCTGCTGTTATGGCGCTGTGGCCCAATCCGGCCGTCTTTGCCAGTGGTTGGTCCGCCTACAGAGAAAGCCTCCGGGCAGTCAGTAGAGACAGCGGGCAATCGCTGGTCAGCACCAACAGGTGCGGCTCGCGGATCACGTATTTGGCAAACACGTTTTAAAATCAGGCTATTCAGGTTCCGCAGAAGGTTCGCAGTACCTCTTCCTGCTCGGAGGGTGGCGTCTCGTATTCGCGGGTGTCAGGCTGTTCACCGTAGGGCTCACGCACCGCGGCCAATAAACGATGGAACTCGGTGTAATCGTCGTCCCGGGCTTCCCGAATGGCCTTCTCGACCCGGTGATTGCGGGGGATCACCCGGGGGTTCACGGCAAACATGCGAGCCGCCTGATCCTGGGCGGGCTCACTTTCACGATCCAGCCGCTCCTGCCAGTCGCTGAACCACGCGGCCACAGCGTCGGAGGTGCCGAATTCGGCCTGGGCCGCGGCGGTTTTACCGGCTTGGTGATTGGCCAGGGCGCGGAAGGCGCTGGTGAAATCACTCCGGTTGTCGGCCATGATGGCTAACAGACGTTCGGCCAGGTCTTTGTCGTCCGGCTCCGCCAGAGACAGGCCGAGCTTGGCACGCATGCCCGCCAGCCAATAGTCCTCGTAAAGCGGCAGAAAACCGCGAACGGCCTGGGTGGCTTTGTCCACCGCCGCGTCCTGGTCTTCGTCCAGCAGCGGCAGTATTGCCTCGGCGAAACGGGCGAGATTCCACTGGCCAATCATGGGCTGATTGCCAAAGGCATAGCGACTGCCCACATCGACTGCGCTGAAGGCCTTGTCCGGCTGATAAAAGTCGAGAAAAGCACAGGGGCCGTAGTCCAGAGTCTCACCCGAGATGGCCATATTGTCGGTATTGATCACGCCATGAATAAAGCCCAGGTTCATCCACTTGGCGATCAACCCCGCTTGCCGGTCAATGACTTTTTTCAGGAAGGCCAGATAGGGCTCTTCCTCGGCCATGAGCAGCGGATCGGTCCGTGAAATAGCGTAATCGGCCAGGCGGTGGAGGTTCCCCTGATCGCCCCGAGCTGCGAAATACTGGAAAGTTCCCACCCGGATATGGGCTTTGGCGACCCGGGTCAAAACGGCGCCCGGCTCGGGGAAATCCCGTATTACCCGCTCCCCGCTGGCGACCGCGGCCAGCGCCCGGGTGGTGGGAACCCCCAGGGCATGCATGGCTTCACTGAGAATGTATTCCCGCAGCACGGGGCCGATCGGCGCACGGCCATCGCCACCCCGGGAATAAGGCGTCCGGCCCGAGCCTTTGAGCTGGATATCGCGTCTGTGATTGTCCAGATCAATGACCTCACCCAACAGAATCGCGCGACCGTCGCCCAGTGTTGGGTTGAAGGTACCAAACTGGTGCCCCGAATAGGCCGTGGCAATGGGTTCGGACCCGGCCATCAATTGGTTACCGCTAAATACCCGGGCCAGGAGTTCGTCACTGCCGTCTTCCCTGTTCAAGCCGAGTTGATCGGCAAGCGGACCATTGAATTCAATCAGCTTCGGCGCTTGCACCGGAGTAGGGTCGCAACGCTTGTAAAAAGGCTCCGGCAGGCGGGCGTAACTGTTGTCAAAGCTGAACAGACGGGGTTGATCTTCTCCGCGCGGCTGTTTTGAGGGGGACAGATCCATCCCTGAACTCCCTTTAAGATGTTTGCATTCAACCAGATGCTAGATAGAGTCACGGTTATTGTCAAACTGATAGCGTAACGCTACTATTTGTTAATGAACTCCCATTCCCCCGACTTCATCGCCGACATGCTTATCCACCTGGGACGCGCCGCCAGCGCCAGGCCCGATGGCTACAGTCTGAGCCCGGCACAGTGGAGCGCCTTGCGGTTTTTTGCCCACAGCAACCGCCTGTCCCGCACGCCTTCAGCATTTGCCAGTTTTCAAAACACCACGAGGGGCACCGCTTCCCAAACAGTCAAGTCGCTGGTCACAGCAGGCTATCTGGAGCGGTGCCAGGCCCAAAAAGACAGACGCAGTGTCGAGTTCGCTCTGACCAACGCCGGCCGTGCCCTGTTAACGGACGACCCGGCTGTCAGCCTGAGCCGGTCCATCGATGGATTGTCCGGGACCGAACGCGAAGATTTTTGTCGTACCCTGCTGGCCCTGAGCCACAATCTCGACCAGGTGCGCCAGGCTCCGGTGTTCGGCTCCTGTGAGACTTGCGGTTTTTTTCAGCCCGACGCCAATTCTCCCGGCTCCGGGCATTGCGCCGCCACCGGGACACAACTGACAGCCGATGACACAGGCCGGCTTTGCTGTCAGTTCACGCCGGCCTGACCGCAGCGAAAAACTCTGGCGCGCGCCTCCGAACAGAGCTCAGTTACTGTTATAATATAACAGTATTAGCTGTATCCACCTGACAATATAGAGACACCCGCTCATGCCCAATAATCGACAACCCATTCCCGCCCATCTGGTCTTGGGCTTTCTGGGTGCCGGCAAGACCACTGCCATTCTCAACCTGATGAAACAGAAGCCCGAAGGCGAACGCTGGGCGGTACTGGTCAATGAGTTTGGCGAGGTGGGCATCGACGGCGCCTTTCTGGCCAACCAGGGCGTGGCCGTCAAGGAAGTGCCCGGTGGCTGCATGTGCTGCGTTTCCGGCCTGCCCATGCAGATCGGCCTCAACAGCCTGATCCGTTTTTCCCGCCCGGACCGGCTGTTTATCGAGCCGACCGGTCTGGGCCACCCGGCTCAGGTGATCGAGAC
>JAGXLV010000128.1 GCA_018334495.1 Oleiphilaceae bacterium | reverse complement strand
GGAGAAAGGAGGCCATATCCGCATGGAAGCCATGCCGGAGATCGAGGGCGATGTGCTGGAAGCGCGGGTACTGATGCCCCAGGGCACCCCCCTGCACCAGACCAGGACCATCACTGACCGTATCACCTCGGCCATGAACAGGCTGAACCAGGAATACGCGTCGGAACAGCCAGGCCAACGGGCTCTGGTGCAAAACATTCAGACCCGCTTCAACCAGCACGCCGGCGCTGGCGAGAAAGGCGCCCATGTGGCGACCGTGATGGCCGATCTACTGACCGCCGAAATCCGCACCGTGGATCTGGCCACCCTGACCGACCGCTGGTACCAGGAAATCGGCGAAATTCCCGGCCTGATCGCCCTGAACATTCAGGAACCCGGCTTCGGCCCTGCGGGCATTCCCATTGAAGTTCGCCTGCAAGACACAGATCTGGAGGAGCTTAAGGCCGGGGCCCGTTACCTGAGTGAGGAAATCGCCAGCTATAACGGCACCTTCAATGTGCTGGATGATCTTCGCCCCGGCAAGCCCCAGCGGATTCTGACACTCAAAGACAGTGCCCTGTCCCTGGGCCTGAACGCCACCGAGGTGGCCCGCCAGATCCGCACCGGCCTGCTCGGCGATATCGTGGATACGGTACAGATCGGTGACCAGCACATCGAAATCCTGGTGCGCCAGACCGGCGCCGAACGCAACACCCGCGAGTTCCTGGAAGATGCCGTGATCACCACCGGGGAGGGCCGGATGGTTCCATTGCGCGAAGTGGCCACCATCACCAGGGAGCGGCAATGGTCACAGGTCACCCGTATTGACGGCCTGCGTACGGTCACAGTAACGGCCGATGTAAACAGCCGTAGCACCAACGCCAATGCCATTGTGACCGATCTGCAAAACCAAGTGTTCCCACAGCTTCGTGAGCGCTGGCCAGAAATCAGCCTTCAGGTGGAAGGCCAGACCGCCCGCTCCCGGGAAACCGGCCAGTCCATCGCCCGGGGGCTGCTGATTGGCCTGCTGGGGATCTTCCTGATCCTGTCGTTCCAGTTCCGCAGCTACCTGGAGCCGATCATCGTCATGCTGGCTATCCCGGTGGCTTTTATGGGCGCCGTGTGGGGCCACCTGATCATGGGCTACAACCTGTCCATGCCTTCACTGATCGGCGCGGCCTCGCTGGCGGGTATTGTGGTGAATAACGCGATTCTGCTGGTGCAGTTCATCAAGGGCTACCGGGAACAGGGCATGAGTGCCACGGAAGCCGCCGGTGCCGCCAGCCGCGCCCGCTTCCGCGCCATCCTGATCACCACCAGCACCACCGTGGCCGGCCTATTGCCCCTGCTGGCCGAAACCAGCACCCAGGCTATGGCAGTTATTCCGCTGGTAATTTCGGTGGTCTTCGGACTGCTGGTGTCCACCGTTGTGATCCTGCTGGCGCTGCCGGCACTTTACGCGATTCTTGAAGATCTTGGCTGGGCAAAAGTGGCAACCGCTGACAGGCAGTAACATCGCTGCTATGTTGCGTTTAAACCTGTAAATAAAAGGAATCATTCAACATGATGGCTGGAACTGGAAAAATACTGGCAACCCTATTGTTGGGTCTGACAGTGTCAGTCAGCTCACTGGCGGCGGAGCCTGTCACCCCGAAGCTCACTGACAAACTGAGCCTGCTTCTTCAGAAAGAGATGAGAGCGGTGCAGGGGGGCATGACCTCCATTCACTCCGCCATGGTGATGGGCCAGCATGAGATTGTTGCCGACAATGCCCAGCAGATTCACGACAGCTTTATCCTGCAACAAGAACTGACCGATCAGGATCGCAAAGATCTCAGGTCGGCTGTCCCGAAGGGTTTTATCAAGCTGGACAGGGAGTTTCACGAACTCGCGGCTTCACTGGCGGAAGCCGGCAGAAACGAAGACACAAAAGAACAGCAACAGCTATTTAGCAAGATGACAGGCAACTGTATTCAGTGCCACAGCAAGTACGTGTCTGATCGTTTCCCTGGCGTTAAATCCGTCAAAGACTGATCGACCCCGAATAGAAAAATCTTCATCCATGCCCTGATGTCCCGGGCCCAGGCGCACGGCAGACTGAAATGGTCGTGATGGATGGCTTGGAAGCGGTGGTCTTATCAAAAAGAGATCGAAAAATGTGAAGGAGGAAAAACTGATCATGGCCAGGGCGCTGATCAGTGTTATTGGGGGGAAAAACTTTGTGGTTTTGAATACCTAGGCGTCTCCCCCACTGCAAGCAGTTGCCGCCATTGCGGTTCTGGCATCGGACGATAGAAGTAAAAGCCTTGCCCTATCGTGCATCCCAGCTGCCGCAATGTCTTCGCGTGATGGGCTGATTCAACTCCCTCCGCGACGATCTGGGCGCCCATTGCAGAGGCAACCGCTTGCACGGCTTTTACAATGGCCTGGCCGTAAACTCCGTCATCAAGTTGCCACACGAAGTATTTATCGATTTTTATTTCGTCAAAGGGGTAGTCTTTCAAATAGCTCAGCGACGAATAACCTGTCCCGAAGTCGTCCAGTGACAGTTTAATGCCCATAGAGCTGAGTGTGTTCAGATCCGTTTTCAATGCATCACTGTGCTGTGCAAACACACTTTCGGTGATCTCCAGCATGAGCTGTTGCGGTGCAATCCCGAAATCAGTGAGCGCTCTGTCGACCTGGTCCGGCATGCCTCCGAGCTGGAACTGCGCCAGCGACACATTCACCGAAATCGGTTTGACGTCGAGCCCTGCGTCCTGCCAGGCCCTCAGATCTCGGCACGCCCGGCGCAGGACCCACTCCCCAAGCGGCCTGATGAGCTGGCTTTGCTCGGCCAATGGAATAAAATCGCTTGGCGGTATAAAGCCCCTGTCGGCGTGTTGCCATCGCAGCAACGCTTCGGCGGCCAGGACAGAGCCGTTGGTTAGATCGACTTTCGGCTGGTAGAACAGCATCAACTCGTCCTGCTCCAACGCCTGGCGAAGCTGGCGCAGGGTGGCCACGGTGTCGCCAGTCCTGCGCTCAAGTGCCTTTGTGTACTGAGTCCAGGTCACCGAACGGCTCTGCTGGCTTTGCCGTAAGGCAAGCTCTGCGTCGTTCATCAGCGCTTGAGCGTTTCGTGCTATTTTTCCGACTCGCGTGTAGCCAAATACAACGCTGATAAAAAGCACGAAACCATGAACTTCGAATGGCACATCGAAAATAGCCTCCAGGCGCTGGCGCCAGTATTGTGGGGGTCTCTGCCTGTCAACGGGAGCCAGAATGAGAAACTCACCGCCACCCGGGCGAGCGACCAGGCTGGGCTTGCCCGCCTGGGACGCCAAACGCCGGCCCGCTTCTTGCAGAAGTTGGTCACCGACGTCGTAACCCTGGGCGCTATTGATCTCCCTGAGCCCGGAGACATCCATTGAAATAACCATACTGGCTGGATGCAAAAAAGCATCCGCACGCCACTCGTCGAGTTTCCAGGCAAAACCTTCCCGGGACAGAAGTCCGGTCAGGCGGTCCTCATACGCGGCACGCTCAACTGCCTTGCGTGCGTTTTTGAGTTCGGTGGTGTCATTGATCGCCGCGATCACGCGTAGGTCATGGCCTTCACCAAACAAGCTAAGCCCGACTTCGGCATCAAACTCTGTGCCGTCCTGACGCACGCCCTTGACTTCACGATCCGCTCCCATAGGCCGTATTGAAGGTGCTACGGAAAATGCTGACCGCAACTGTTGATGACTCGCTCTTGACGAGTCGGGGACGAGCGCCTCAATCTCCATGCCGATCAAGGCGTCCACGGAATAACCGAACAGCAGGCCCGCTTGGGTATTAGCCAGCGTGATCCGGCCCTTCCGGTCAACCACAAGCATACCGGTCGGGGCGGCCTGGATAATCTGGTGCAGATTCTGTTCGGCACGCTTGAGAGCCGTTATTTCCTGTGAGACGCCGAACCACTCCAGCAGACAGCCGTCATCGTCAAGTATCGGCGTGACCCGGTCCTGAAACCATCGCGGTGACGGGCTTTCGGCTGGAAGCTGATAGATCAACTCAAAGGGCTGGATGTTTTGCAATGCCTCGGCCCAGCAGCGGCGGAAACTCTCCGCCACCTCTGCTCCCAGAGCATTCCTTATCACCGCCAGATCCGGAGTGTCACTCGTCAGACGCACACCCGCGAGCGCCAACCATGAGGAGTCAACATTCCGCAGCTCGCCGCCTGCGCCCATCTGCCAGATATGACTTGCCCCAGCCTCTACCAGGCTCTTGTAGCGGCGCCTTTGCAGATCCAACGACTCAAGGGCGAACTGTTCTTTCGTGACATCGTATTGAATGCCAATTATATGAGAAATGGTGCCATCCTTGGTGCGGATGGGTTGCAGTCTTAGCCTGTTTTTGAATCGCTCACCGTTGCGACGAAAGTTTGTCAGTAAGGTGGTGCAGCCCTCCCCGCGGGCCAGGGCATTTCGAATCGTCTGGAGGCCTGGCTGGTCGCGCAAATGCCCTTGAAGAAACCGGCAGTTCTTACCCAGGGTTTCGGCGCGGGTATAACCGGTCATTCGTGCGAAGGCGTCGTTGACGTAAATCAACGGCATATTTTTTAACCTGACATCGGCAATGGTCACGCCACATTCCACTTCCGCCAGTGCGGCTGCCAGGAACGGTGCCTGCCTGAGCAACATCAGATCGTTGGCTGCTTCGGTTGCCAGTGCCTGCACAAGCGCCACGACTCGATCAAAATCACTTGATTGGCGGGCGGCGAAGGCAATCACGATAGATGGCCCCTCCGGGAGAATACTCAGGGGTTCAATACCGATGATGGCGATTGGTGCCATCGTGCCGTCCTGCGGTGGCGCTGCGGTACGGGGCACACCATCAGCCAGGGTCGCATGCACATCCGGGAGTTGCGCCAGTCGCTGCCCTACCTTCTCATCGCCAGCGAAGTATAACGGCGACTGCAAATCTTCAACAAGAATCGCCGCGCAAACCACATCAAACACCTGAGCCACAGCCTCAGTGAGATCACTGAGCAGCGTGTCAGACTTCTGTGCTACGGGCATCAATTACTCCAAATAATTCTTTATTGCAGTAGGTTACAAGGACCCAATGCGTATCAGACCCTGAAACC
>JAGXLV010000008.1 GCA_018334495.1 Oleiphilaceae bacterium | reverse complement strand
TCGCACGTCGACTGGCAAGGGAACAGGCGATTGACCTGAACGCCCTTCAAGGAAGCGGCCCGGCCGGCGCCATCCTTGCCCGGGATCTCGGCAGCATGGATCGCGCAGCGCAGGAACAGATGTCAGCCGAAGCCCCGGACCAGACTCAGATCAACAGACCATCAAATGTGCCGAAAAAGTCTCGGGCAGGGTTTGATGTTGCGGGTATGCGCCGCGCGATTGCTGCGGCGATGGCAAAATCAAAGCGAGAGATACCCCATTATTACCTGGCCACGACCATAAACATGACTGCTGCCAGTCGTTGGCTGGATTCATACAATGAGAGCCGGCCCCCTGAGCAGCGACTGCTCCTTTCAACGCTATTGATCCGGGCCTCCGCCCTGGCCCTTCGCCAGTACCCGGAAATGAATGGTTATTATCAGGACGGAGAATATCAACCAAGCGAGAAGGTCCATTTAGGGATGGCCATCAACCTCAGGGGCGGTGGTCTTGTCACGCCCGCCATTCTTGAAGCTGACCGGTTATCGCTGCCTGAAATGATGCAACATCTCCAGGACCTGGTTCGACGGTCCCGGGCCGGCGGCCTGCGCAGCTCGGAAATGACCCATGCCACCGCAACAGTCACAGCCCTGGGAGAGCGGGGAGTGGAGGAGGTTTTTGGGGTAATTTACCCGCCGCAGGTCGCCATTCTCGGCTTTGGCAAACTCTTGCGGCAACCTTGGGCTGTGGACGACGCCATTGCGGTTCGCCCCGTGGTGAGGGCAACCCTCGCCGCAGATCACCGCGTCAGCGATGGTCATCGCGGCGCGTTATTCCTTGACCACATAGACCAGCTTTTGCAGCAGCCGGAGCAACTCTAATGAACAGACAGGAAATCCGAGCCGCCGTCATCGAGGAACTGGTGAATGTTGCGCCAGACATCGATCCGGCAGCAGTAGAAGACGAGAAAAGCCTGAGAGACGAGTACGACCTTGATTCAATGGACTCCGTCAATCTGGTCATAGCCATACACCGGCGCCTCGGGGTCAGCATTCCGGATTCGGAATTTGGCAGACTTCAATCCGTTGAGGACGTCGTCAATTATCTTCAAACCCATGGCTGTGGCGAGTGAAGAGCCGCCCATCACGAACGCAAGCGTCGGGGCCCAGGTACCGGCAACATCGAGAAAATTCAGTACCGATAATTGTTAAGAAAAAGCTGCACGGCTGAATTCAGAATCAAAACGCAAAGCGCAAGCCCATCAACAACAGCCACTGTTCAGTTTTTTCCCTTGCTGCCCTGGCGATGTCCTCGGTCTCACCAACGAGGAACTGATAACGGATGCCAAGATAAGGGGCGAATTTGCGTCTTATTTCGTAGCGCAGCCGAAGATCCAGGTCGGCGTTGGTCATGCCAGATCCGAGATTACGTTCAGAAACATCCTGCGCCGCAAAGCCCAATGCTGCTCGGGGCTGCAAAAGCAATCGCTGAGTGATGCGGAGGTCATACTCCCCTTCGATTGCAGCCGTTAAGTCTCCATCCTCGGAGAGGTACAGCGAGCCGTCAAGTTCGAACTGGTAAGGGGCCATACCTTGAAGCGCGAGCACATAAGACCAGCGATCCTCGTAATCATTGGGGGTCCACTCGTTGGCGTATTGTACCCCGGTCTGAACACTCCAGAACGGGCTAAAGAGACGCGAATACAAAAAGTCGTTCTCACTTTCACCTTCGTCTGAACCCTCGAAAATCGCCTCTCCCTCTGTCTTCCACCAGAACTTGTTGATATCGCCACCGAACCAGATATCTGCCTCCCAGCCCAAATGATCGGATGCATCGTCATCTGTGATGCGGTATTCAAATTGATCGAAGAGGACGAATCCAAACAGCTCGTCGTCGGCCACCGGATCGGGAAACCCGGCGGGTGGTTCGCTTGCGGCATGGTTGAGCACTTCATCCAGTGTCATGCCCTCAGGTAACGGTGGAGCCTCGAGATCCGACGATGCGCCTTGGTGCTGCCGGGCGGATTCCTGATGGTCTGGAAGGTCCGCGGTACTCGGCATATCGTTCTTGCCCCGGTTATTCTGTCCGAACGCAGGGGTGCAGAGCAGAGCGGCGACTGTCATCGCGACTATCAGGCGAGCGCTACGCATCAGCATTGAGCGGCCCTCCTTCCAGAGAACGGACAACAGCGACAGTGCGAAACATACCAGCTTCCATATGGTAGAGCAGATGACAGTGGAAGGCCCACTGTCCTGGAGCATCAGCGGTAATATCCACAGTCAGCAGTTCCGCCGGCTGGACGTTGACCGTATGTTTGCGTGGATTGGTATCGAGGTCGCCACCGGCATAAAGGTCCATCCACATCCCGTGCAAGTGAATCGGGTGACTCATCATGGTGTCGTTAATCATATTGATTCGCAGACGCTCACCATATTGAAAACGGATCATGTCCGACTCCGACCATTTCTTGCCATCGAAGCCCCAGATGAACCGGTGCATATTGCCGGTCAGGTGCAGGTAGAACTCCCGGGTTGGAGGACGCCGAAGCGGAGGGCGCGCCAGCGCTCGCAGTTGACTGTAGCTCAGCACCCGCCAGCCATCATCCCCCAGGCCAGCGCCGGAATAATCCAGGCGTCGGTAAGCAGACTGCGCCATGGTGATACTGGCCGGACCATGGCCGGAAGGGCCGTGTTTGACCCGGTCGACCAGATTTTCAGTCGGTAACCCGCTTTCGGAATGTCGAGCCATCGGCATCTCCATGCCATCCTGTCCTCCGTCCTTCATGCCTTCCATGTCTTTCATGTCTTTCATGTCTTTCATGTCGCCGCTCATCATCATGCCCATGTCGGCCATGGTCAGCATGGGTCTGCGTCGCAACTCGGGGACCGAAGCAGACATGCCACCCCGTGAAGCCAGGGTTCCGCGGGCATAACCGCTGCGATCCATGGCTTCGGCAAACAGCGTGTAGGCCTGATCGTCGGGCAAGGTGACCACCACATCATAGGTTTCCGCTACCGCGATCCGGAACTCATCAGTTTCCACAGGCTTGATATCCTGTCCGTCAGCCTGAACCACGGTTATGGGCAAGCCGGGAATGCGAACATCATAAAAGGTCTGGGCCGAGGCATTAACGATACGCAGCCTGACTTTCTGGCCCGGCTCGGCAAGAAAAACCGGATTCTCGTCGGCCGCCTTGCCATTCATAAGAAAGGTGTAGGTGGCCCCCGTCACGTCGGCAATATCGGTAGGGTCCATCCGCATCCCCTGCCACGACAATCGCTTATTAATGACCTCCGCCAGAGTCATGCCCGTCGCCTGCATCTGATCATCAATATTCGCGAGAGTCGGCCGCTGAAAATTGTAATAGCCCTCGACTGTCTTGAGGTTGCGGAACACGCCATGGGGATCTTCAAATGTCCAGTCCGACAGGACGACCGTATGTTCCACGTCGTAATCAACCGGATCGGTTTCGGCAGGCTCGATAATAAGTTGCCCGTAGTGGCCGCGTTGTTCCTGAAAGCCTGAATGGCTGTGATACCAGTATGTGCCGTTCTGTCGGACCGGGAAGCGATAGGTAAAGGTTTCACCTGCGGGGATACCGGCAAAGCTGATGCCCGGCACGCCGTCCATGTCAAATGGCAGAAGAATCCCGTGCCAGTGAATCGAGGTGTCTTCAGGGAGGCGGTTGTGGACGCGAATCAGCGCGTCCCTGCCTTCGGTCATGCGGATGACAGGCCCCGGTATCGAGCCGTTTATGGCGATCGCTCGACCAACGTTTCCAGCCACTAGCAAATCCTGGTTTTCCAGGTACAGGTCAATGCCTTCCGCGGCGGTCGCATCAAGTTCGCCAAAATTTCCAGCGCGGGCCAGATTGGCGTCCGACGCCCAAGCGGGGCGATTCAGTAAAAGGTAACTGGCCAAAGCTGATGACCCCGTCGTGACGAGGAACTTGCGTCGCGTTACACGGGTTGATCCGACAAAGCGTTGTTTATCTGCCATTAGCACTCTCCCTGTCCTCTGGCGTGTCCTGACAACTGTGACCCTGGTGACATTTTTTGCGGCAGGTATTTCGAACGAATGTCTCCGCGCCCTACGAACGCTTTCCTGCTAAGCAACTTCTGAAAGACCTATGCCTCATTGATGAGAGGCTATTCTCATTAGCTCTTCAGCCGGATAACGAAGGGCTCACACGCCGGCGCCAGCCTCTGAGGGCTGATCGAACTCTTTTGAGGTAAACCCTCCGGCTTTCAGATCGATTCAACAACGTCACACAGCATTTCCCTGACTTCCCCGGCAACCTGCTTGAGCTCTTCATTATCGATGGCGGCCATGGAAACCACGGGGTCCACGGCATTTACCTCAATGCCTCCGGAAACCTCACGGAGAATGACATTGCAAGGCAGCATCGCGCCCACACGAGGCTCCAGACCAATAGCTTCCCAAGCCATAGCCGGATTGCAGGCCCCAAGAATCCGGTACCCAGACATATCCTTATCCAGCTTTTTCTTCATCGTTGCCTTGACATCAATTTCCGTCAGCACTCCGAAACCGTGATCAGTCAACGCCTTACGCGTTCTTTTATCCGTGTCCTCGAAATCGGCATCTTTGATAATTCGATTAATCGTGTATGACATGGCTCTCTCCAATGATTCAAAGTTCATTGCTTCGGCCCAGCCCGGGTCTGACAAAGGCTCACTAAAAATCGAGCAACCGGTCAATGCGATCTAAACCAGATCCGGACCAGTGCTGCCAATCGCCGTGAGCGTTTAATTGTTCTGGCTGCGAGCCTGGTGCTCCAACATCTGTTCCATCATGAGCTGCATCTGGTTCATGCGCTGCTCCATCATTTCCAGACGCTGTTCGTAGTCCATGCCGGCACCACCAGAGCGGTTCCCCGAGGCATCACCAGACTGCTTCGTGCCTTGGTTATTCATCATACCCTTGCCATTACCCATCATGCCCCGGCCCTTCATGCCTTCGCCCATCATGCCCTCGCCCATCATGCCACCACGCATCATCTGCATGTGCTCCTGCATGGACTCCATGTGCTTTTCCCGAATGCGCTGGCGTTCGGCGTCTGATTCGGCATTGCGCATTTCCTCCATCATGGCCTGCATGCGAGACATATTTCCTTGCATTTGCTGCATCTGTTCCTGGTCCATCATGCCGCCACGACGCATGTCCTGGGCATTACCCTGGGCCAAGACCAGCACTGGCGCGCATACCAGAACGGAACAGGCGATTAACCGGGTAAATCTATTCATGTGAATTCTCCTTGATTTTGGTATCAAACTTCCTCGCCTCAAGTTAACACTGTGAAGCTGAATCCAGGCTGAAAAAATCCGGCATCGGAAAAAGGAATGACTTTTCCTTGATCTGGATCATCAAATGCCGCCCTGACTCCGACGCTCAAAATGCACAGCGGATATGGTGTGAAACAAAAAATATCAATAATGAAACAATGTGTGTTTACACAGATTGCTAATCTGCAATGGTTAGTTACCCAATAAAGAGCAGACCGAACAATTCCTGCCACCTTTCGGAATCTGCCTCAGGCAGTTTGGATACTTTATGAATTTTCTGAAAAGGCTGGGGCTCAGAACAAAGATCGCCCTGCCCTTCATTGTCGCTATTGTCAGTGTACTTATTGTGGGAGCCTTGAGCGTTTCCACGTCCCGGACTCTGGTTTCGGATACCGATTACCTCGCTGAAAATTTCCTGCCGGCCGTTAGCGAAGTTCTGAACGCAGACCGGGATCTTTATCAGGCACTGGTGGCTCAGATGGCTTTTATCAATGTCTCTGAAAATGGCAACCCGGGTGATCAGTACCGGGCAGACTTCGAAGAAAATGCAGATCAGGCGCTGGAACGTATGGCGAGCGCCTGGGAAAGGCTGGGCATTCAGCGGGGGGACGATCTGGCTCGCGGTTTCCACACAGCCTTTGATGACTGGCGAACGTCCGCCACGAAGTCACTCAAGCTGGCAAACAATGGTGATATCCCAGCGGCCAGGGCGCTGCTGGGTGGCGAAGCGGAGTCCAGATTTGGGGAGCTGCGGGATTACTACGACAGGGTTGGCGCTTTTGCGGATGAACAGGCGCATTCACTGGCGAAACAGGCATCGGCCGATGGGCAGCAGAGTGCGGCCCTGACCTTGATGATTACCTTGATCGCTGTTGTGGTCGGGGCGGCTCTTTTCTTTATGTCGAGCAAACTGATCGCCACCGCCATCAACCAGATCAGGAAAAGCCTTGATGACATTGCGGATGGAGAAGGCGATCTGACCCGGCGTGTGCCCGTAGACGTCAACGATGACCTGGGGCGCCTGGCAGAAAGCTTTAACAGAGTACTGGCAAATCTCCAGACAATGATAGGGACCATTCAGCAGCTCTCAGAGCAGTTGGCCGGAGGCGCTCATCAGCTTGATCGTGAGGCCGCCGATAACAGAGACGGCGTGACCAAACAGACAGATGCGATCTCTATGGTGGCCACTGCAATCAATGAAATGCAAAGCGCGATCGAGGAAGTTGCGGGCAACGCAGCGACGGCTGCCGACACGACACAGAAGGCCCGCCAAAACGGCGAGAAAGGCGCCGGAATCATCCAGAATTCTTCTGCTCAAGTCCAACAATTGGCGGCGCAGATAGCGAAGGGAGTGGACGTTATTCAAGCGCTGTCAAAGGACTCTGACAACATCTCCTCAGTACTGGATGTTATCCGCGATATCGCTGAACAGACCAACCTTCTGGCCCTGAATGCGGCTATCGAAGCGGCAAGAGCGGGCGAGCAAGGCCGCGGATTTGCTGTCGTGGCAGATGAAGTCAGAACCCTTGCAAAACGCACACAGAAATCCACTGAAGACATTCAGACCATGGTGACAACCCTGCAAACCGGCGTGGCTGATGTGGTCTCGGTCATGGAGACTGGCAGTAAGCAGGCGAAGGACACCGAGAAGCTGGCTACGGATGCCGAGGTGGAACTCACTGCCATCCTTGGCGCCATTGACGACATAAATGATGTTAACACCAGCGTTGCTTCGGCCACGGAAGAGCAAACCCAGGTAGTGGATGAAATCAACCGCAGCGTGACCCAGATTAACGATCTGGCTGGCGAGGGAGCCGCGCGATCGGCAACGATTGATGAGATCGGAAAGTCACTGGCGGGTTATGCCGAACAGCTCAATCAACAGGCCGCCAGATTCAAGGTGTAGCCTCACCTGCGCGGGGCAGTGTGATTACGCTTATACTCTGCTCACCTGCAGACAACGATGGTTTCGTGGCACGAAACAGGCAGACAAATGTGAGCCCTGATCCGGGACACACATCGGGGTAACGGCGGTCGCAATCTGATCTATCCGATCTTGCTTATCAGTTTTTCACCAGCCCGCCATCAACCACCAGATTCTGACCGGTAACCGACCGTGCCCATGGCGAGGCGAAGAAAAGCGCCGCATCGGCAAACTCCGCCGGAGTGGTCACGCGGCGCAATGGCGTGCTTTGCGCGATCAGCTCAAAGACAGCTTCCGGTGTTGCGGCTGAGGCATCTGTCGTTCGCAGTAAGCCACCGGAGATCATATTCACAGTGATGTTATCCGGACCCAGGTCGTTTGAGAGGGTGCGTGTCAGCGAGAGCAACGCCGCCTTGGCGGCGGTGTAGTCGTGGTAGGCGACGACCGGATTTTGAAAAAGGTTAGTGCCGACATTGACGATTCGGCCAAAACCGGTTTCCCGCATCCCTGCCAGGGCCGCCTGAGTTGTATTCAGAGCACCGCCTACAACACCTTCGAACTGCTGGTTGAGATTCGCCCAGGTAAGCTGGTCGGCGTTGGCGCGCGCATCGCCGTTGAAGGAGAAATCCGGCAGAGCATTATTAACCACCGTTGTGACCGGGCAGCCAAAGTGATCCCGTGCCTTGATGAACATGGCTTTGACCGCGTGCGTGTCCGTTACATCGGCCTGCACGGCGAGCGCTTGTTCGGGCGGCGCTTCAGCGGCCAGCTTCTCGGCCGCTTCGGCGCTCTTGTAGTAGTTGATGATGACCTTGGCGCCTTCCCGCAGGAATGCACGCACCAGGTGTTCGCCCAAGCCCCGGCCGCCGCCTGTGATCAGGACCAGCTGTTCACTGAAATTGAAGGAATGTGGCATATCGACCTCAATAGTTGAGCCAAAGGCAGGAACATGCAAAACCATACCACATGTCTCCGGCGTCGCCACAACCAGACCCGTACTCCATGGCCTTATGCAGGGCGATCTACCGGCAGCAGTTCAGGTAATTTTTTCAACTCCGCCAGAGGCATGGGCCGGGCAAACCAATACCCCTGCAGGATATCGCAATGCCTGCGGGCCAGGTCTTCCTGCTGCGCCCGGGTTTCTATTCCCTCTGCAACCACCATCATGTCCATGTGGTGGGCCATGGTGATAACGCCCTGAACAATGGCGGCAATCCGGTGATCCGTTGCGGTTTCCTGCACAAAGCTGCGATCGAGTTTGACTTGGTGCGTGGGCAGGTTACGCAGATAACTCAAGCTGGAAAAACCGGTTCCGAAATCATCCAGCGCCACGCGTATGCCCATGGCTTTCAGGGTTTGCATCAGCTCAATCACGGGCTCGGCGCCGTCAAGCAAGACGCTTTCGGTGACCTCCAGTTCCAGCAGCTGTGGCGGAAGGCCCGTTTCTTCCAGTATCCGGAGGACATCATCCAGAAAGCCGTCACGAATAAACTGCAGTGACGATATGTTGACGGCAACACGCAGCTCCCGTTTCTGATGGGCGTTGAAGTCGACCATTTCTGCGCAGGCTTGCCTGAGTATCCACAGGCCCAGGGGAACAATCTGGCCGGTTTGCTCTGTCAGCGGGATGAATTCAGCGGGCGAGACCATTCCCCGGCACGGATGATGCCATCGGACCAGCGCTTCAACGCTGCGCATGCGCCCGGTATCCGCATCCACAAGGGGCTGGTAATAGAGCTCAAACTGATTTTCCGTCAGCGCCGTGTGCAGGTCCTGCCGCAAGGCGACGCTGTGCCGGCTAAGCTCGGCTTTTTCACCACTGTACCATTGCCAGGTGTTGCGGCCCTGGCGCTTGGCGCGATCCAGGGCAAGGTCCGCAAACTGCCGCAGCTCGTGAGGCGAATCCAGTGGTGTGCAGTTACAGGCAATTCCGATACTGGCGCTGATGTGAACCATCTGATCTTCCGCCTCGATCGGTTGTGCCAGTCCGGCCAGCAGTTTTTCGGCTAGTTGAACCACCTCGGCCGGGTCTGTGTAGCCGGGCACCAGCAGACTGAATTCGTCACCACCCAGACGGGCAACGGTCACATCGGGCCCGGCCAGATCTTTCAGGCGACTTGCAACAATTTTGAGTACCTCGTTGCCCACATGGTGTCCAAGACCCTCGTTAATCGGCCTGAAACCGTCCAGATCCAGATGCATGGCGGCCAGTGATCCCCGGCTGCTGTTATCACTTAGCGCATGACTTAGCGACTCCTGAAATGCAGCCTGATTGGGCAAGCCGGTCAGCTGATCGTAGTTCATCTGATAGCTAATCTGAGCGTCCTGCTCCCTTTGCCGGGTGATGTCCTGCTGGCTACTGATGAAATGGGTACAGGTGCCTGCCTGATCGAACACCGGGCTGATCAGTAGGTGATTCCAGAAAGGCATGCCATCCTTGCGGTAATTGAGAAGTACAACATTGACCTCGGTTTGTTGCCTGATGCCTTGTCTCACGGCTTCGATGGCTTCCGGGGCGGTCTCCTCTCCCTGAAGGAAGCGACAGTTGAACCCGACGATTTCTTCGTGGGGGTAACCGGTTATTTCGGTGAACGCGGGGTTGGCATAGACTACGGGCATATCCGGGCTAAGGGCGTCTGACATGAGCACACCATGGGGGCTGGCTTCGACACCTCTCTGGAGCTGGCGCAGTTCCGAATCCTGCTGTTTGCGATCGCTAATGTCCCGGCAAATGCCGTAAACGCCCACAATTTTACCCCGGATCATAACCGGAAAATTGGTGATTTCCAGAAAATAGGCGTTTCCGGATGCATGGGCGCCCATGGTTTCGTAGGTAATGACGTCCCCGCTTCGGGCCCGGTCAAACGCGGCCTGGTTTTGTGCGCGGTAATCGGGTTCAACCAGACGATTAAAATGGATTCCGAGTATTTGCTCTGCCGGATAACCACTGATGTTTTCCACTGCCCGATTACAGCTCAGGAAATGTCCCTCCAGATCAAAGGT
Organism: Oleiphilaceae bacterium; assembly: GCA_018334495.1. Taxonomy (GTDB): domain Bacteria; phylum Pseudomonadota; class Gammaproteobacteria; order Pseudomonadales; family Oleiphilaceae; genus Marinobacter. Next base: position 53,853 of record JAGXLV010000008.1, on the reverse strand, counting down.
GAACACGCCATCCGGATGATTGGCAAACAGAGTTCGATGCCACTCGGAGAGCGCAAAATGGTCCTCTGCATCGCGGTGCCTGATGATGGCCAGTGCCGTCAAGGCAGCGCTCCGGGCCAGGTTCCGGCGAGCCTCGGCGGTGGGGCTGGCCGGCGCACGATAGTAGGTAGCGAAGGTACCCAGCAATTCTCCCGCAGAGGCCAGAATGGGCACGGACCAGCAGGCACGTAATCCCTCGGCCTCGGCGATGTCATGAAAACCGTTCCAGCGTGGATCCTTCTGGATGTTATCAGTGATCACCAGTTGTTTCGTGAAGGCGGCGGTACCGCAGGTCCCCTCCCCGGGGCCGACAGGGAAATTCTGCAGTGACTGGAAATACCGCTCGGAAAACCGGGGACTCGCCAGCAGGCTCAGGGTGTCAGTCTCCGGATCAAATCCCATGATTGAAATCAGCGCCCCGGGCATCATGTTGCTGACCCAGTTGGCGATGGCTTCCAGGGTCTCTTCCACTGGCTGCTGCTGGGCAATCAGCTCATGAATGCCCTGTTGTGCTTCCAGCAGAGAAAGCTCCACGTCGCTGATCATGCGTTGCTCCGCTTTGCGGTGAAACTCTCCGCGGAAAACGCGTCAGGTATTGTGTCTACACTAATCCCGAGTCGGTCGGCACAACTTAAAATAGGTTTCTCCTTGTCTCTCGCTCGCAAGCCGGCGATAAAACTAAGTGCATGGGAGGTACCAGGAAAGGACTCAGATGGGTGCCAGTCTGTGCAGTCCGGTGAACACCCTGCAATGCGCACAATGGAACAGCGCATTGGGCCACATCAAGCCAGTTTTGCAGCACGATACCCTGAAGCAAAGGCAGCTTCGGTAAAATATTGTAAATTACATCTATCGCGATGCCTATGCGATTGCAGAAAGGCCATTTGGAGGCGGTGCGCAGGGAAGTCACGCGGGAAACGGGCCTTATACCAGTGCATCCGCGGCTGCGGTGACACAGGGGCCGCGGGGGTTCAAGACAAAGCTTGTGCGAAGCTCGTTTTCGCAGTGATTTTGTCAACAAACAACTCTCGATACGCGCTTAAGCCGGAGGCATTATCGGGCTCAACGCACTGGCAAATGGTCAGCAGGTTAAGGCCTCCGATTTCGAGTGGGCACCAATAATATGCACACTTTATGCTTACGCAAATAGCGGTAAAATTTATGCAAATAATCAATGTCCGAGTAGCCCGGGAAAAGCGCTCACATCTATTGCATGCTGTCGACGCTGGAAAAGAGATTGTTATCCCGCGTCACGGCAAACCTGCTGCGCCCCTGACAGCAGCCCTGCCAGAAAAAATTCAGTTTCCGAACCGGATAGAACTCAGAAACTCTTTGCCTACCTCTCTGGAAAGCTCCGCGCATACGGTGCGAGCACTGAGAAAAGATGAGCGCTATTGATGCACTGCTTCGATACCAGCGCGGCTCTGCTGCTCTACTGCCGAAAGGAGCAGGCCATTGAGCGGGTTCAGGATATTCGCGACTCAAATCATCAGGGCTGTAAACCGGTCCAAATTAAGGAAGTCTGGCGCATCGGCACAGTCCGAACCCAGTGTCTCGGTGGTTAGAGAACATTTTCCAGTAGAACTTACGTTGGTGTCTTCTAATATGCCACGGGATTGTTAAGGCCTGATTAAATGCGCTTAGGCTAAAAGCGTCTGGCCATCACATCTCACTGAGCTACTTCAAAGAACTCTTGGTAATGCCAATTCCCAATCCATGCCGCCGCGTGCATTGCCCTCTGCGTGAAGACGCCCATGGAATTGCTCGGCAATGGATTCAACGATAGTCAGTCCAAGCCCATGCCCTTGTTCAGGAGATCGACCGTGGTGTTGATCATTGCCATGCTCGCTGGTTGACGGTCTATGGCCTCCATCGCGAATGATAAGCTTGACCCTCTCTTGATGATTTGACACCTGGCAGCAAACCGTCAGCTCCACTGGCTGATCATGGCTGGAGAATTTCAACGCATTTTCAAGCAGGTTCCGTACCGCAATAACCACCAAGGGGTGGGGGGCGCTCACGAGAACGTCCTCTGCGTCCAGATTCTGTTCTACGCGCTGCCCCCCGGGCATATCCACAAGCGCCTCGCGTATGGCGATGCTTACCGAGCAGGGCTCAAACTCGCGCCAGTCATCCCGGCTCTCCAGACGCGCCAGCATCAATAGCTGCTCGGCGACATTCTGTAGCCGTTGAACGCCGGTTTCTGCCCTGGCCAGAGCCAGTTGCTGCTGTTCTCCCTCGATCCGACGGGCTACTTGCAGATGGGTTTTAATTCCGGTCAATGGCGTCCGGAATTCGTGGGCAGTATTACTGGCAAACCGCTGTTCACGGAGCACCGTTCGCTCGACACGCGCAAACAGCGAATTCAGTGTGTTGACGATGGGCCTGAGCTCGGCAGGAGCCTTACCGATTGAAAGGGGCTTGAGGTTGGCGGGTTCTCGTAACTGGAGTTCCCGATAAAGCTTGTGCAGAGGCTCCAGCCCCCTACGCACCCCCCACCAGAGGACGACCAGGCTTCCGAGCAAGGCCAGGGAAAAAGGCACGACCATCACAAGGATGATACCGTTTTCAAGTTGTCTGCGCTCTGTACCCCGGTCAGCAGTCGTTATCAGCAGGCCATCCTGCTCCAGAGTGTAAAGCCGCCACTCCTCCCCGGAAACGGTGCGCGTGGTAAAACCGGGCTTTGCATCTGACAAGGAGGCCCCGCGTGGACCGGCGGTCTGCATAAGGATTTCGCCAGTAGCTGACCGAATCTGGCACGCGACGCCCTCACTCAAGGGTGACATTAGTAATGGCTCCCTGGCTGCCTGGGGGAACGGCTCTGGCTGTTGAGCGATCAGGCCGGCGACCATATTGGCTGACGCGGCAAGGCGCTGATCCAGCGTTTCCGATACCTTGTTTCCCAGATCCAGATACATCAACATCGCCACGGTCAGCCACAGTACGATCAGGGACAGGCTGAGCATTGCCAGGAGGCGGCTACGGAGACTCATGCTTTTATGCCCGGGAACTGCACCGGTGGACCCAATCGGAAACCAACGCCACGTTCCGTGATGATCAGTTTTTTACCAAATTTTTGTCGAAGATGATGGATATGAACGTTCAGGGCGTTGCTTTCGACCTCCGTATCCATCCCGTAAAGTCCATCTTTCAGACGCTCTTCACTCAAGACCACCCCACGAGAATTGAGGAGCTTTTCCAGTAACGCCAATTCCCGCCGGGACAGGGCTACCGGTTCGGCAGCAAGAAAGACCTCGCCCGTCGAAGGGCGCAGTGTCAGATCGCCATGACAGATTTCTGACACGACCCTGCCTGCCGCTCGGCGCACCAGTGCGTGCAAGCGTGCGGCGAGTTCATCCAGCTCAAACGGTTTGAGGACATAATCATCCGCTCCGGCTTCAAGCCCTTCGATCCGACGTTGCACCGCATCCCTGGCGGTGAGGATCAGTACCGGAGTGTGCACATCTGCAGCTCGCCATTGCGCCAACACCTCAAGCCCGTCTATATCAGGCAGCCCGAGATCCAGAACAACCACGTCAGGATTGAACTGCTTCAACGCATGCTGCGCCTCCCGACCGGTTCGAACATGATCGACCACACAATGATGAAGTTCCAGGCCGGCCCTTAAACCTGATGCCACAAGTTCGTCATCCTCCACCATTAGAACGTGCACTTTGACTCCTTCGGTTGGATAGTTCTGGGGCACTCTATGGTGTCCGTGGGTATTGAGCAATACGTAGAGACTGACGGTGCTTCAGGTCGGCCGAGGAGATTGGGCCGGGCAAAGTGCATCTGCATGTCGTTCCGGTCAGCTCTTAATGTTGACTTAATTCGGCTGGTTGATACTCCCGTTCCGGATAAACAGACGGTTGTACAATTCATCCAGTCAGGGGACCCGTGAGTGGGAATCTTTAGAGCATTGCTTTTACTAAGCGCCTTGTTGGGCTCGGTGGGCGCGTCAATGGCAAACGCACAGTCTTTGGCTGGAGGGGGCAATGAGTTCCTGCCTGTCGGTGAGGCGTTTCAGTATGATGTTCGGGAACACAATGACGACTCAATCAGGATCTCCTGGCGCATTGCACCCGGCTATTACCTTTACCGCAAGCGCATAGAGGTTCAAGGGCAAAACGGAGAATTAGAAGACGTCATCTATCCGGATGGTGAGACCATCTCTGACGAGTTTTTCGGGGAATCAGAAGTTTACTTTAACAGCGCTGACTTGGTCATCAGACCCGGAACTGCTGAAGGACTCCGGTTGAGTTGGCAGGGGTGTGCTGAGGCGGGGCTGTGCTATCCCCCACAGAATGCGGCTATAAACCTGACCGGCTCTTCGGGAGAGACTGGTCAGGGCACCAAAGTAAATTTCACCCAGGCCCGCCCTTCTGACAACGCCTATTCCTTGTCACGAGGCCCTAAAGCTCCTGCTTCAGATGGATTGGCGGAGGATCAATCTCTTGCCAGTCAGTTAGCGGACAGTAGCTTGCTCTGGAATCTCCTCATCTTTTTTGGCTTGGGCATGCTGCTTGTGCTCACTCCTTGTGTGCTCCCAATGATCCCGATCCTGTCATCTGTAATCGTGGGCAGTGGGGCGCGCCGTACCCGGGCATTCTGGTTGTCGCTGGCATTTGTTCTGGCCATGGCCGTGACTTATTCAGCGTTGGGGGTAGTGGCCGCACTCGCCGGAGCCAATCTGCAGGGAATGCTCCAGCAACCACTGTTCATCGGGCCCATGGCGGTCATCTTCGTCGTGCTTGCACTGTCCATGTTTGGTCTTTATGAGTTGCAATTGCCGGCGCCAATCCGTGACAGGCTGGAACGTGCCAATAGCCGTCAAACTGGCGGTAGCCTTGCCGGTGCCGCTGTGATGGGTTTCTTTTCAGCCTTGCTGGCGAGTCCGTGCATGACCGCTCCCCTCGCCGGTGCGCTGCTCTATATCGCTGACAGTGGTGATGCAGCTCTGGGCGGTATGGCGCTCCTGGCTTTGGGTTTGGGTATGGGTGCTCCCTTGCTGGTATTGGCAACGTTGGGGTCCAGCGTGTTGCCGAGGCCGGGCGTGTGGATGGAGGCCATCAGAGCGGTATTCGGATTCATCCTGCTAGGCACTGCTATCTGGTTTCTTGACCGCATTCTCGATAACTCCCTGGTATTGGCACTGTGGGGCGCGCTGGCTATAGGCACAGGCCTCAGCCTCTGGCGGGCGGGCGGAACCATCAAGATGAAGGGACTCCGCAATTTGCTGAGCAGCAGCGGAATGGTGGTCATTCTCTGGGGCGCACTGATGGTCATTGGCGCAGCTGCTGGTGGGCATCAGATGCTCTATCCCCTCGAAAAGCTGACGCGCAGCGAAGTAGTAATGACCGGCGGCATGGAAACCAGCGAACAGAGCTTTGAAGACTTCAAGTCATGGCCTGACCTTCAGAGGAATCTGGCCGCGGCTGGCGAGCGTGGCCAATGGACTCTGGTGGATTTCTACGCCGATTGGTGCATCTCCTGCAAGGTGATTGAAGAGGAGGTCTTTGGCGACCCGAGAGTTCAGCAAGCGTTCGGGAACATGACCTTGTTGAGGGCAGACGTCACAAAAAATGACGAGATCGATCAGGAGTTGATGCGGCGCTTGCAGGTATTGGGGCCGCCTACGGTGATGATTTTCGGGCCTGATGGGCAAGAGTACCGAACTCAGCGAACTATCGGCGAAATTTCGGCAGAGGCGTTTCTCGAACGCCTCAATACAGCCCGCTCATCTTAATACGGAGTAATCATGCAAACTGTCAGCATTGGCCCCCTGGGCTTTTCATTTGCGCACGTTCTACTGGCGTTGTCCTTTGTCGTAGCGTTGCTTGTGGGTGCCCTGTATGGCCGCAAGCACGGGGTATCAACAGGCGGAACCCTGGTGGATGCCCTTCTCGTAGTACTCGTCACGGCCAGACTTGGTTTCGTGGTCCAGTATTTCGAGCATTTTAAAGATGCCCCACTGGATATTATCGATATTCGCGATGGTGGGTTCAGTATTTATGCCGGTGTGTTTGGGGCTGTGGCCTTTGTCGCATGGCGTATGTTCCACCGGATTTCGATCAGAAAGCCTCTGGGTATTGCAATGCTGTCTGGACTGATGACCTGGGGCGCACTCTCGCTGACGGTAAATCTGATCGAAGTACAGGCGCGAAATATACCGGATAGCGGATTGTCCACATTAGAGGGTGAGCCTGTCACTCTTGTCGACCTGCACCCCGGCAAACCCAAAGTGGTGAATATCTGGGCGAGTTGGTGCCCACCCTGTATCCGGGAAATGCCAGTCCTGGAAAAGGCTCAGAAGCGTTATCCCGACATCACCTTTGTTTTTGTCAATCAGGGTGAACAAATAGAAACCATCAATTCTTTTCTGGGGCAGCAGGACCTCTCGATCAGGAATGTGCTAAGCGACGTCAGCGGCAGCCTTGCTGGTGCTACGGGCAGCCACGCCTTACCTACCACCCTGTTCTACGACGCGGAGGGCCGTCAGGTAGACGTCCATATGGGCGAGCTGTCCAGCGCTAGCCTCGCACAGAAGCTGGAAGTCTTCGAACGTTAGCAGTCCAATTCATCAGGAGGTTCATCAATGACTCGAATACATAAACTGACAACGAAACCAACCCTACTTGTTATCAGCTTTCTGGCCGCAATGCTTGCAGGGCTTGGTGCCAGGGCTGAAAGTGCTCATCCGGATGCTGTTCAGGTGCTGGTGGAGCGTGGCGTAGATATTGTCGATCGATTTGACGCACCCGGTGGCATGACCGGTTACGTGGGGACAATGAGGGGAACGCCGGTGTCTTTTTACCTGACCTCTGATAAAAAGCACGTTGTTGTCGGGCCGATGCTGTCTGAAACGGGTAAGAATCTTACGGAGACCCGTATCCGGACGTTGATAACCGGACCGCAAAATGAAGAGGCCTGGTCGAAGCTGGAAAATAGTGACTGGGTCCGGGACGGCAAAGAAAACGCCCCGGTGGTGATATATACCTTCACCGACCCGAACTGCCCCTATTGTCATCGTTTCCGCGAGGCGGCCGAGCCCTGGATCGAGGCCGGCCGAGTGCAGTTAAGGCACCTCATGGTTGGTATACTGAAGCAGGACAGCTTGCCAAAAGCGGCGACCATCCTGGGGGCCGAAGATCCGGAATCCGCACTGCACGAAAACCAGCGTAGTTACGAGAATGACGGCATCGAAGTAGACAGAGAGGTTGTCAGCGCAAACCATAAACGGGTGACCGCCAATAATAGCCTGATGAGTAATTTTGGGCTGAGCGCTACGCCCAGTACCTTTTATAAAGCTGATGACGGGACCATCGCGATTAAACAGGGCCTGCCCCTAGCGGAGGACATGGCAAGCATGATGGGTAGCCGCCACCCTTGATATTAATTCACGCATTACGTTCGCCGAAACCGCCCGACTAGCCGCCACAGGTACCTGGATCACCGAGGCCATTGGGCGACAGAGTGGGAAAGGGAAAGCCCCGCGTCAGGAATCAACTCACTCGGGTCTACAGAGATAATAGGTCGCGTGGGTGGCGAGGAATTTCTCGTACTCTTGCCCAAGACATCAGAACGTGAGGCCATAGGGTCTGCAGAGAACCCTCGGCAGACCCTCAGTCAAGCCGAGTTTTTGAGCGAAAACGATACGCCCTTTGTCGTGACAGCTAGTGGTGGAATTCTGGGAATGACAGAGGGACTGATTTCTGTCGGAGATTTATTGAGAGGATCTGACCGACTGCTATATGAAGCCAAGGAACGTTTCTCGCCTCGGAAGCTTCTTCAAAGACCAAATCGTGTTAACAGCGCTTGCAGGTGGCCTTGAGCGCGTTTCAGCGCGCTTGATGATATCCGGATGGGATTGGTACTTGTGATCATTTACCATTTTTAATTCCTATCCTCCCGAGGGGGATGATATTCTCCGGCGCCATACTGATTCAACAATCGGACCCATACGCTGATATCCATGATCACGGCCATCCACCGTAAAAAGCTGCTTCCGATTCTTATTATGCTGTTCGCGATGATTGGTATGTCGTTTTCCGTTATCGGCAAAGCCTCCTCTCACGGAGTCGCTGAACTGGCTGAAACCTCAGCAATAGACCATGACGACCACGCGCATGGCCACGATGAGGTGGACGAAAAGTCAGATGTGCACCTGCACCACGACACTGGCAATCACACTCACGAATCCGTGGATGACCCAACGATTAGCCTCCTCTCTGGCTATTCGATCTCTCTCCGGCAGTCCATCCCCTTCGCCGAAGATTCTCCGCGCAGTTTTCGTTACCGGCTCGACCGCCCGCCCAAAACTTCGCTGGCTGTTTGAGTCCCGCTGCGTTGCAGCCTTTTAAACCAAAATTGTTGGAATCATTATGTTGTCAACTTTGCCTGACGGTCATTGGCGTGGGTGCACCGCCGCCAGCCGACACCGTCTGTTCTGGATTTTTCTGACGCTCGGACTGCTCGGGATGAGCGCCGATGTGCTGGCCCACGCCGTTGCCCAGGGCGACAAGGGGTATATTCAGGAAATCACCGGAATAAACCTCATATCGTTTATGTACCTGGGGGCCAAGCACATGGTCACCGGCTATGACCATCTCCTGTTCCTGCTGGGAGTGATCTTCTTCCTGTACCGTATGCAGCACATCGCGATTTACGTGAGCCTGTTTGCGCTGGGACATTCCACTACCATGCTTTTGGGCGTGTATTTCAATATCGGCATCAACAGCTACCTCATTGATGCGATTATCGGCCTCTCGATAGTCTACAAAGCGCTGGATAACCTGGGCGCGTATCAGCGCTGGTTCGGCTTTCAGCCCAGTACCAAGGCCGCTACTCTGATTTTCGGGTTCTGCCACGGCTTTGGCCTTGCTTCAAAAATCATTGAATACGACATCTCCCCGGATGGACTGATACCGAACCTGCTCGCGTTTAATGTGGGGGTGGAAATCGGACAGCTCATTGCTCTTGCCATGATTCTGATTGTCATGAGCTTCTGGCGTAAAACCGATGGCTTTTTCCGCCATGCGTACACCGCCAATGTTGCCATGATGAGTGCAGGCTTCCTGCTCTTCGGTTATCAGCTCACCGGCTACTTTATTGCTTGATCTTGGAAACCTTTTATGTATAACACCGACATGCCCTCTCGTAACGAACTACCCAGCTCCGCAAAGCTGATTCGCTCGACGATCACCGCAGCCATTGTGGCGCTGATAATTCTGGTTACGGTGGTGATGCCCGCCGAGTATGCCCTCGACCCCACAGGCGCAGGCCGCCTGCTAGGTTTGATGGAAATGGGTGAAATCAAGGAACAACTTGAAGAAGAAGCCGCCAATGAGGCCGCGCAAATGGTAACGGTGCAGCCCTCCAGCGATGAAAGCGCTCCAGAGCCCGCCGCGCCCGCTGCCGAAACAGTCGCAGCGCCGGAACCTGAAGCCGAGCCAAAAGCGGAAGAGTCCGCACCAACGCCGGCCGCGAAACCCCAATGGCAGGACAAGGTGCGTGTCGTTCTTACCCCCGGCGAAGGTACCGAGTACAAACTCACTATGAACGAAGGTGCCGTTGCCCGCTATTCATGGGTATCCGAGGGCGGCCCCATTAATTACGATACCCACGGTGACGGTAATGGCCAATCCATCTCTTACGAGAAGGGCCGGGGCGTTCCGGAAGATGAAGGCGAGCTGGAAGCTGCATTTACTGGCAACCACGGCTGGTTTTTCCGCAATCGTAACGATAATGACATCACGCTGGTGCTCCGTACCGGTGGTGATTACGGAGAGCTGAAAAAAGCGATGTGATGAAGCAACGCCGAAAAATGCGGCCAGGATCAGGCCTGTCGCCGGTCGATAGGCCTGGTTGAGCGGCGGTTTCGCCAAGTATTCCGTGGTATGAGATCGTTCAGTGAAACGCTCTACACACAAGTTCCGGGTTGGCGTTGCCGGTCTGATGAACTCCCGTGCAATGCCATTACACTCCCGACCATGGCCTCGTTTCTCTAGGGGCGACCGTGAGCCTGTGATTGCAGTTGTTCAGTGTCAACCCGAACGAAGATCGAATCCGCAGTCACCGTAAGGACATCACCGGCCCATACCTCACAGATCACCCGGCTCTTGCGGCCCACTCCACCCTCTACTCTGGCTTTAAGCATCAGTTCCACGCCCATTGGCGTCGGCTTGATGTAGGTCAAATTGAGCTTGCCGGTGACGCAATTAATTCGCGGCAGGCTGCCCGGCTCACGGCCCCCGGCACGATAGTGATAGGCCATTGCGGTCCAGTTGGAATGGCAGTCCACCAGCATGGCCAGTAAACCGCCGTATACAAGTTCCGGCCAACCGAGGAATTTCGGATCCGGAGTGTGAGTGCTCACCACGTGAACCCCGTCTTCGTGCCAATAACTCTTTAGTTGCAGACCCTCAAGGTGGGCACTTCCGCAGCCGTAACACACCCCATCCGGGGCAGCCAGGTCCTGCAGGGCGGTGGAACCATTGTTCATAATCAAAGCTCCTTCAAAAAACCATTTGCTACACAACGGCGAAAAAGCCGCAACTGGATCAGCATAATACCTAAAACAGGGCGATTACCCATCGAACATTTTTGCTCCGACGTTGGATTCCGCCAAGCCCACCCAGTTCGAGTATGTCTGGGCCGGACCTTGAGTCACGAGCTTAGTTCTAAAGAAACGCTGATCAAACAGCGTCTCTCGATAAGATGGTATCGCCGGTCCCAAGAGCGTGATCGGCGTGGGTATACCACTGCTGGACAAAGTACATCCGTAGCAGCCACGACTCGGGCACCCCCTGCTCCATCCTGGCCAGGAACCGTTCACATCGGGTCTTCTTTATCTTGGTGGCGAGCTCGGGCTGGGCTGCAGGGCATTCCCCCGGGAGTTCATGTGACCTGGTCGATTTTTATTCAGAAAAAGTTAAATTTTGTCAATCCGTTCCCCCGGCGACGGGCCAGGATGCGGTGATTTTCGACAGCGGCACCGTTGCCTTGTCGGCGAGTGCGGACCTGTTGCTGGGGGCGGTGATCAACACTGGTGCCAACCAGGACGCCAGTCCCATCAGTCTGATGGTGGTCAACGGCGATCAGGTGGCCGAGGCATTCGACGTCGACCAGAGCGCCGGTGTGCGAGTGGGACATAACTCCGCCAATGCCCCGGAGGTGGATGTGCTGGTCAACGACGCCAAAGTTTTCTCCAACCTGGCCTTTACAGAAACGGTGCCCTCTGCGGCCCGGGACAGCTATGCGGCATTGCCGGGGGGTGAGACCAACGTCAAGGTGGCAGTCAGTGCCGATAACACCCTAGTGCCCATCGACGCGGATCTACTGTTGGTTAATGGCCAGGGCTACACCGCACTGGCCATTGGCCTGGTGGGTGATGTGGATACCCCCATCGAAGCCCTGGTATTGGAAGACAGCGTTCGCAGTATCGCGACCCAGGCGTCCCTGAGGGTGGTGCACGGTTCCACCGCCGCCGGGAATGTGAATGTGTATCTGTTGCCGGAAGGACAGGAGACTGTCGGCAACGCCACGCCGGTGCTGGCTGATGCCCCGTACAAGGCGGTGACCGGTTATCTGCCGGTGGCAGCGGACACCTATAACCTGGTAGTCACGGATGCGGACGGCAATGCGGCCATCGGCCCCGCTGAAATCACCCTTGATGCTGGTGCGGTGTATACCGCCGTGGCCCGGGACGGTCAGCAGAGTGGCAGCTCCAGCCTGACGGATTTCGGTCTGATCCTGCTGGATGACTTTGTGCCCCAGCCTACCCAGAACTGACCCCCGTCGTCAGGCCTTCAGCCGGAATCCCCGCCCGGGGTTCCGGTGTTTCTGTTTTTAATCCATCGGCGCAGGCGGTCATGCTGGCTCCAACTCCTGAATGAACCTGAGTCGGTCAAGGATCAAATCATGGTGCAGGGCTTTCATGTGCGCTCTCATTTCAGCTCTATCCATACGTTGAAGTTCAACACCGAGCAGATACCTGCCAGTGTCTTGATTGTCGGGTTGCCCTTGCCGTTCTCGATGGATCGGTAGGTGTTTGGCGAGACGCCGCACAGATCGCCAACGTCGGCAGGATTGAGGTTTAGCGCCTTTCGCCGACTTTTGAGCTCACTGGCCAATTCCGACAGCGGGCGCAGGTCTATCTCATCGGATGTTTCAATGCGCTCGGCCAGGCTCTGCAAGTGGCGGATCTCTTCGTTAACGGCGTTGAGTAAACTTTGCTTCGTTTTCATCTCCGCACTCACCTTTCATTTAATTGCGCGATACTGCGATTTAGCCCCTGATTAATAAATGTTCTGAACTTATTGGCCCTTTTGTGCAATATATTTTCATTCGTGACCCCATGGGCTACTTTTATTCACTTTTCTGCCTTCAGGATAAAAGGCAAGAGTCCGTAGGGTTTGCGCAAGAAATTCGGGCCAACCGTTCAAGTCCAGACCCGACTCCGGATTCTTGTTATGAATGCCGGTAACAAATTTGCCCGCCAGAATTTATCTCTTTTCCTAGCTTGATAACCCGCCGCCCCATCAGGCCCCAAGGAGAAAGCCATGCGGCCTTTAAATTGGTACCCTTGATTGCAACACGGATTTCCGCGCTGGGCGCTCATGACACAGGAACCAGGGTAAATCCGGAGTAAAACGGCGAAGAGGGAGCTGCGTTGTTTTATAAATGGGCCTTAATACTGGCGAGCCTTCTGGTTCCGGCGACCATCAGCGCCATGTCACTGACTCGGGCGCTGGAGGTTGCCGGGCAGGAAGCTGTCACGCTGCGGGCGCTTGCCGCTGAAACCCGTCAGGCAGAAGCGGTTCGTCAGCAGTCCAGGCAGGCCTGGCTGCCCTCCGTCAGCGCTGATGCTTCCTGGCTGCGAGCGGATTCTTCCCTGATCACCGGTGTTCCGGTTCCCGCTCTTGGCATTCCCCCCACCCTCCAGCGCACGGATTTCGGTCCGGTGGAAGGCACGGTGACTGGTGTGCAGGTGGTCCAGCCCCTGTTCAATGCCGACGCCATCCGGTTACGCCATGCCGCGTCACTGAAAGTGGAGGCCAGGCGTCATGCGGAACAGTGGGGGCAACAGGCGATTCGTCTGGAAGTAGCCCGCCTTTATTTCAGCTTCCATCGAGCGCGAAAACAGGTGGGAGCCACCCGGACGGCCCTTGATGCCGCCACTAAGGCAACCGAGCTGGCACACTCGAGTTATCAGCAGGGGTTGGCCTCGCGGCTGGATACTGAGCAGGCAGATGCCGAACTGGCGGCGATCGACGCGCGCCTGGAGCAGACACAGGCAAACAGACAGCAGGCTGGGCTGGAACTGAAAAGCCTACTGGGGATGGCTCCGGAGCAGGCACTTGAGCTGTCAACGTCCCTGCCCCGGCCTTCGCCCCCGGTTGGCCTTGAGACTGTCCTGCCTCGCAAAGACCTGCGAGCACGGCAAACAGCTGTCGAGGCGGCCCATGCCGATACCCGGGCATCGGAAGCCGAGTGGTTTCCCAAAGTAAATCTTCTGGCACGACATCAGTGGGTTGAGGGCAACGAGCCCCTGGCTGGCGATACTGACGGCTGGCTGGTCGCCATCAACCTTCAGTGGACCATTTTTGATGGCTTTGGCCGGCAGGGTAGAATTGCCGAGTCCAGAGCGAAGGAACATAAGGCCCAGACTGAGCTTGAAGGCGTCAGGCGTCGCATTCAGCAGGAACAGGCCATTGCCATGAGCCGGTGGCAGGCCAGCTGGGCCGGCTGGCATGCAGCGCTCAGGGCGACCGAAGCCGCCGGGCGGGCAGAACGGCTCGCATTACGGCGCTATGAAGAAGGCGTTGGCTCAATGACCGATCTGCTTGCGGCCCAGGCCAGGCTCGACCGCCAACGCATGACACTCATTGATGCCCGGTATCAGGCTGTCCTCACCAGCATGAATTATTACCTTCAGAACGGTTACGACCCGATTCTGGCTATTCAGGCGCAACTGCCATGACGACTGTCATCCGCTTTCTGGTGCTGTTGCCGGCCTTTTTCTGGGCAATGACAGGCTGTTCGGACCAAACGCCGTCCAGCGAAGCGAAAACGCCGCAAACCCGGCCGGTTACCCTGGCGGAAATCAGCGCGTGGGATTACCCCTCAACCCGCCAGTTGCCGGGCATTGTCCGGCCGGGAAGCCGCGCTCTGCTCAGTACCCGCGTGGCCGGCACTCTGATATCGGTTACCAGAGAACCCGGGGACCAGGTGGTCGCCGGCGAGTTACTTGCCACCATTGACGCCAGAGACATCAGGGCCGCCATAGCGGCCGCCCGGGAAAAGATGGCAGCGGCGGAGGCTGCGGTTCAGCAGGCCCGGCTGGACACGGAGCGACTCCAGAGGCTTTATGAGGAAGACCTGATCGCGCGGGTGCGTACCGAGCGGGCCGGCATCAGGCTCAAGGAGCTGGAGGCACAGCTGCAGGCGGCGCAGTCCGAACTCGACGCGCAGCAAGCCAATCTCAGCTATACCCGGTTGACAGCGCCATTTGACGGCCTGGTTTCTGAAAAACTGGCAGACGCTGGCAGTTTTGTCGGCCCTGGGCAGCCTCTGCTGGTGCTGGAGGAGCGTCATACCATGAGGGTCGAGGTGCCGGTCTCCAGCAACCAGGCCGCCGCACTGACCCAGGGGCAATCGCTCTCCGTCATTACGGGATCAGACAGGGAGGTCCTGGAAGCACGACTGGTCAGTGTGATCCCCGCACTGGACAGCAAGGGCACCGGCCAACGATTGAGGCTTGCGCTGGAGGCGGAAACATCGAGCCTTGCGCCGGGTCAGGTTGTCTCGGTGGTGGTGCCGGCTGGCGAGCCGGAACAGCAACGCCAGGGCACTGCCTGGGTGGGCTTGCCGGAAGACGCGCTCATCCGCCGGGGGCAGCTGACCGGAGCGCTGGTGGTGACGAGCCCGGATGATCAGGCGTCCGGCGAATCGGCAGTCATCAATTTAAGATGGATCAAAACAGCGGCCACCCCGGCGGATACAAGCGGCCTGATTCCTGTTACCGAGGGGCTTGAGGTGGGTGATCGGGTGGTTCTGGACCCTTCTCCCGATCTGCAGGATGGCCAACGGGTAACGATTGATAATCCCGGTGCAGCCCATGGCGAAGGGTAAGATCCAACTGGGTCTGGCGGGGCACATTGCCAACCGGTTACTGGATTCTCCCGTGGTTCCCCTGTTCCTTATCGCCTGTTTTCTGCTGGGCGGTTTCGCGCTTCTGGTTACGCCCCGTGAAGACCGCCCTGACATTGATGTGCCTGCCGCCTTGGTTCTTCTTCCCTGGCCAGGGGCCGGTGTGGAGCGGGTTGATGAGCAGCTTGCACGCCGGACGGCCAGTTGGGTTCGTGAAATTGCCTCGGTCAGCGAGGTTCGAAGCAGCAGTTCCGATCATGCAGCCCTTTTGTCCATTGAATTCGATGCGGGTACCGCCAAAGCGACCGCATTTTCCGAACTCAATGAGGTGTTTGAGGCCCGCGCCGGCGAATTGCCGGAAATGGCCGGCCCGGCAAAAATCCAGACCTTTGGCGAGGCAAGACTGGTGGTGCTTCTGGCCACCCTCAGCAGCAAGCTCCTCGACCCTGGCCGCCTTGAAGACATAGCCGGCGAACTCTCGGCAGACCTTCTCACCCTCCCCGGAGTGCGGGACATCGGGCGCTTTGGCGGCGACCGGGCGGCGATCGAGATCATGCCCAGGCCAACGGATCTGGCAGCCCGGAAAATCCCCCTGAACCAGCTGGCGGAGGCCGTCGCCGGGGCAACCCGTCAGGTCCCGGCAGGCCGGCTGGAAGGCAAGCCGGTGACCGATCTGCAGGCGGGAATGGCTTTTACCAGCACAGCACAGCTTGGCCGCATACCGGTCGGGACTGATGGCGGCGGGCCGGTGTATCTGGAGGAAGTGGCGGACATCCGAATGGGCCGGGTAGAGCAGAATCAGGCCGTTCTGCACTGGCAACAGGGACAGTCGGTTCCCTTTCCCGCGGTCACCCTGGCTGTGACCACGCTTGAAGGCATGAATGTCAGCGATATCACCCGTCAGGTGCGGGCGAGACTGGGCAAATTTGCGGATACCGCCCTGCCGGCTGATGTACAACTGGATATCACCCACGATGCCGGTACAGATGCGACAGAACGCGTCTACAACGTGCTGTTCCAGCTACTGTCGGGCACCTTGGTGGTTGTCGGTATTATCTGGCTGGGACTTGGCTGGCGCGCGGCTGTGATTATTGCCATCATGATGCCGGCCTCGCTTTCCGTTGTTCCCTACCTCTATCACCACCTTGGTTTTACCCTTAACCCGGTATCCATCGCCGCCATGATCCTGGCAATTGGCATACTCTCGGACGACGCCGTGGTCATGCTGGAAAACGTGTCCCGCCACTTTCAGCGGGCCGGAGAAAAAACCCGCGAGTTGACGGTCAGGGCGGTAAACGAGGTGGGCAATCCGACAATCCTGGCAGACCTTCTGGTCGTAGCTACCCTGCTGCCCACCGCCTATATCACCGGAGAAATGGGCCAGTATGTTCGCGCCATTCCTGTAGGTGCCTCGGCCGCAGTCCTGTTTTCACTGCTGATTGCTCTCACCATTACGCCCTATTTCGGCTTTCGCCTGCTCAAGGTAAAAAGTGATGCCACCACAGCGGACGACAACGGGGAAAACGGCGATTCCGAAAACCAGAGACCCAGAGAAACTCTTTTCGTTGCCTGCTATCGCCAAATTCTTACACCCTTCCTGGCGGCTGCGTGGCTGCGCTGGGTGTTCTATCTGGGCCTTGTCATTCTGCTTATCGCCAGTTTTTCACTGGTGGCTTTTCGGACCGTCCAGATCGGACTGACCCCTCTGCTGGATCGCAACCTGTTCGCCGTCAATATCGAGCTGCCGCCGGCATCCACACTGACCGAGTCCCTCACGGTCGCCTCGCAGATCAACCGCCACCTCCGCGCGGTTCCGGAAGTAAGGGCAGTCACTGTCTATTCTGGCCTGTCAGCTCCGCTGATTCATCCCCCCGAAACCCTGTCCTCACCTGAGCAAAAAGCCCCCAATGATCTGACATTGAACGTGATTCTGGTCCCGGAACAGCAGCGGGACCGGCAGAGTTACGAAGTCAGCCGGGAAATTGCACACAAGCTCGTTGAATGGCTGGAACCCCATGGCGGAAAAGGTCATATCAGTCGTATTCCCTCCGGCCCCAGCAGCGACCGGGATATCACGGCGGAAATTTACGGGCCGGACCCGGAAACCCGCCGCTTGGCTGCACGGCAGGTTGAGCAATGGCTCAGGGAACAGAAGGGCGTGATTTCAACCGATCAAAGCCCCTCACAACCACGGCCCACTCTTGACCTGGATGTGAACCCCGAACGGGCCGCCACCTTCGGCGTCAACCCGGCAGAGGTAACCCGCAGCCTTTATCTTGCCATCCAGGGACAAACTCTCGCCAACTGGTCCGGCAGCAGGAACTCCCGGGATCCCATCCCGATCATCCTGAGACTCGCACAAGCGGACCGTGAAACAGACCGGGCCATCAAGAGCCTGTACGTCATCAATGTTGACGGCCAGCCAGTATCCCTGGAGTCCATCGTTGATTTCAATTACCGGGAGGGAGAAGCCGCACGCTTCCGCCGCGGGCTTATGCCGGTAACAACGGTGTTTGCCGATCTGGACCGTTCTCTGGCCCAGCCCCTGACAGTACAGATGAAATCTCCGGTCAGCATTGAAAACACCGAGGTACGCTGGCTTGCGCCACCGGATGAAGCCGGCAAAGCAATGCTCTACTGGTCGGGGGAATGGGAAATGACGCGGGATGTCTATCGGGACTTAGGCGTAGCGGGCCTTATTGTCATGATCCTGATTTACGTATTGCTGGCCGGCTGGTTTCGTTCCTACCGCCTGCCCCTGTTGATCATGCTGCCAATCCCGTTGATCTTCATCGGGGTAATCCCGGCACACTGGGCCTGGGGCATCAATATCGCCGGTACGGGTGTGCTTGGGGTCATCGCACTGGGCGGCATCGTCACCCGGAATGCCATCCTGCTGGTGGACTTCATCGAGAAACGACAGGATGAAGGGATGGATCTCAGGGAAGCCGTGATCCAGGCAGGCGCACAGCGCACACGGCCCATCATTCTGACCGCTGCCACCGTTATGTTCGGGAGCGGGGTGCTCATTTTCGAGCCCTCACTCGAACCCCTGGGGCTGACCCTGGCAAGCGGTGTTCTCGTCTCCACCCTGCTCACCCTGGTGCTGATTCCGCTACTTTACTTCCATGCCGCCAGTAACAACGCCGGGAACAGGGATGAAGCCTGAGCCCGCTGCCAAGGCCCAATGAGTGATGCAATTATCAGGTGACAACTACCTTGACGCATAGGGGTGGAGGCGAAGCCGCAATGGATAAGACGTCGCTGTGCTTGCGTTAACTGTATATTGCACGCTCTCTAGCATCCCTTTTTTTATCAGGGTCTTCCTTGCTTTTTGTGGCTGACAAGGCATCCAGGTAGTCAGCCGGAACTCCTGCTTCTTTCGCCCCGTATATGACGTGATGAAGATACCAAGTGTAGGGCAGCAAAGAGGAATCTGTTTTCGTTGCATAGTAAGTAACAGCTTCAAGGGAGTTTCCCTGGCGATCGTTTACCAAGACTCGCTTTTCCTGATAGCCCCAACCCAACCCCTCCGCTCTGTCGAGCGCGCCTTTCTCGTCTTCTGGTATTTCGAATAGCACGCCAATCACATAATCTTCGGTTTTTCTTGTGAATAGCACATCGCATTTTCCAGATCCGTCTTTTTTGTTCACCTTGTGAAATCGAAGAGAATGCTCAACAAGCGTATAGGTGCCAATTCGTTCAGCACTTGGAACCCTCTCTTTCAATCTTGGGAGAGACATATTTGATCCGTAAGCAAAATACTTCACGCTGTCCTCCTATGGTTAACGTCCGCTTTACGCGCCGGTTTAGAGGTCGCGTAAGCAATGGGGACAGACCCCGGAGCCTCTCACAGAAAAGACCGTAAACATCGCGATTCCTACCGCTCTTATTATCCCACTACACACCCCATGGGCAACAGGGCGGGGGATTCGGTGTTTGCTTTTTGCTCACCGCGACTACGGGCAAGGTTATTTAGCTTAAGCTGGGTGGCTTGTTACCAGAGCCGAGAAGTCATAGCCCTGGTTGTGCCGATTCCTCGAGTGTAGACCCTTGGGCATGATCACCTCCCGTACCGGTGAGAAACACCGCTAACGGTTTTGCTGCGTTTGTTCAGCCAGTTGGCGATATCGCCATAGCCGGCCATGCAGGTGCGTCGGGGAAGTAGCTGGGGCGCTGGTTCTGGGCACAGGAGCAATGCTGGGGATTTGGAGCAGTTAAGGAGCCAGGCCCCCACTCTCTAAACTTAAATCGTACAATATTTGCTTTAACTGTAAATGCCATGCTGAATGAACGTCTCTGTCATTTGCTTGCGCTGTCCTGAAACGTAAGGTGGTGCAGGTTTTTCGAAACACCGGAGAAGGCGAATGTCTCACGATCTGGCGGGTCTCAACAAGCAGGCCATCGCGGCGGCAAAACAGCATATTGGAATGGTTGCCTGGCCCACGGTCGCTCTGGTGGGGCTGGTTGTAGCCGCGTTTGTCCTCAACCTTGCCTTGTTCGCCGCCGGGCTGATCTCTTGGTGGCTCGCGACGCTTATTCTCGGGGCCCTGACGTACATGGCATACACGCCTCTGCATGAGGCGGTTCACGGCAATGTTCACGGAAACAGCCAGCGCCTGAGGTGGCTGAACGATCTGTGTGGGTACGCGGTGGCGCCACTGATCGCAATACCTTACCAATCCCACCGGGTTGAGCATTTCACCCATCATCGATACACCAATCAGCCGGACAAAGACCCGGATTTTATGATCAACGGAATGAGCCGCGGGCCGATCAGTGCCATCGTCACGGTGATCCAGTTTATCTGGCTGCAGAACACGTTTTTTGCACGGTCCCACTGGCCGAAGACATCAGTGAAAGAGCGTGCGATTTATTGTTCCGAGTTGCTGGTGTCCGTGGGCTGGCGGGCCTTGTTTCTGATGATTATTGATCAGCCTGGTGCTAGCGTTGTCGTGCTTTTGGGATACCTGCTTGGCGGATTCTTCACGGTCTACTGGTTCGCCTATCGCCCGCACATTCCCCACAACGAACCGGGCCGTTATCGAAACACCTGCAGCCTGATTATGCCTCGCTGGATGAGACCGCTGGAATGGTTCTGGCTGGGCCAGAATCTGCATTCCATCCACCATCTCTTTCCGCGGGTTCCGTTCTACCGCTACCATTCATTGCATCGGCAAATCGAGCCGGTGTTGCGGGCTCATGACACGCCGATTATTGGCATTTTTAGTCGTCAACCCACCGCAGACACCGTCACGGCTTATAGCTCCTCGGCAGGCAGGCGGTGAGCCGAATGCCTATCTGCATGGCCATGGCGGCGTTTTACGGGGCCTGGAAGAAGCCCTGGATGGTCGCGACGCCGGCGATATCTTCAGCGTTACCGTCACACCGGGAAAAGCCCAGGGCCCGCGCAGGGACAACGCCATGCCGCGGAAACCATGAGTGAACCTGGCTCACGGGGCAATGAGCGAAAGGTAGACAGCACGGTGCACAACCAAATATTTTTGTCCTTTTCCAGTCAGTTGGCGGCCTGTGTGACCACCTTATAATCCAGATTATTCATAGTCATTTTCTCATTTGATCGGCGGCGTGAAGCTGTCTTCGGTAGCCTCGGGGCGTCATACCAAACCACGCCTTGCAAGCGCGTGTGAAAGTCGCCTGCTCAGCATAGCCGAGCAAGCCAGTAATCTGACTCAGAGCCAGATTGGATTCCATCAGGTACTGATGGGCCAATCGTTGGCGTTCTTCATTGAGCAGCTTTTCAAAGCTCTGGCCCTCGTCAGCAAGTTTGCGCTGCAAGGTACGCTGATGCATCGAGAGCTGCGATGCGATGGCTCTACTGCTGCATTGCCCCGTAGGCAACAGCGTGCTGATCAGGCTGGAGACATCCTCGGCCACAGAGCTCGCGTTCGGCGCCTGCTGGGAATCGAGGTAACGCTGAGCCAGTTCCCACGTCTGGTGATCCGCACTCGACAATGGGGTGTCCACCATACTCACCGGCAGGCAAAAACCGCTCCAGCTCTGATCAAAACGCGGCGGCGCGCGATAAATCTCGCGGTAAACTTCGATGTCGGCAATTTGCGAGTGCCTGAAATGAACGGACAAGGGCCGAAAATCTTCACCGCACAGTAGTTTCATTACTTCCATGGCATTGGCAAGGCTCAGCTCATTCGCTTGAGGGCGATACCCTGCGCCTTCTTCATCGATATCTAGTCGAAACCTGATCACTGCATATCCGTTATGGCAAGCCATGGAAGTGCCAAGCATCAAAGCGGGGCAATGGAGATGAAGGTAACGGGCAACACTGCCGATCGCATCTCCCACCGTTGCCGCGCTGCGAACCGCAACAGAAATAGGCCCGAGAATATCCATGCCCTGATACTCGGCAAGCCGCATACCGAATGCCGGTTCCTGCAACTCGACCGCAGAATCTTCAAGCATGGCGGTTAATTGTTTGAAGACAACAAAGGAGCTGTCATCCCGCTCGCACAACGCCGGAATATGTTGTCGGGCCAGCAGTGGCAAAGGGTCCCCACCCTTGCGTCTGACTTGTTCCTCAAAGCCCCACAGGTTCGTTGCCCGGATCAGACTCGGCATCCGACTACTCCCTTAATTTTTTTATTTCACCAAGAGTCAGAACCCGAACTTGGTCAATGCAACGCCATCATGTCGCCATCCGACAAAAAATGTCCGCTTCGGTCAATATTGTCAAGCCACTGCTTTGACATATTTAGCGTCACAGTAACGACTTTGACAAAAACAAGGGGCACAAAATGACAACGCCGCACTTCGACATGATCATTATTGGTGCCGGGCTATCCGGCATCGGCAGCGCCTGCCACATTGCCCGGGAGTATCCGAATCGTAGCATGGCGATTATTGAGCGCCGCGAAAGAGTCGGCGGTACCTGGGACCTTTTCCGCTATCCGGGTATCCGGTCCGATTCCGACATGGCAAGCTTCGGGTACAACTTCAAGCCCTGGTATTCCAATGAAGTTCTGGCCAAGGGCGCAGACATACGCCACTACGTGAGGGAAACCGCAGACGAATTCGGTCTCAGCGACAAAATTCACTATGGGTTGCACATCACCGACGCCAACTGGTCCTCGGAAACTAAACGTTGGACCCTGACAGCCCATCACGAGCAAAGCGGAGAAACCCATCAATTTACCTGTGACTTCATGCTCACCTGTGCGGGTTACTATAACTTTGACAAAGGCTACCGCCCCACTTTCAAAGACGAGGAAAACTTCCATGGCGCCATTGTGCACCCGCAGTTCTGGCCGGAGGACCTCGATTACAGCGGAAAGAAAGTGGTGGTGATCGGCAGTGGTGCCACCGCCATAACCATGGTTCCTGCCATAAGCGCCAAGTCCGATAAGGTGACCATGCTTCAGCGCTCGCCAAGTTACATCATGGCCATCCCTGATCTGGACAAAATATCCATGCTGCTGAAGAAGTTTCTCCCCAGGAAGCTTGTTTTCAAAATGGCCCGTAAACGCAACATTCTGTTTCAGCGCGGTCTTTTTCTGGTATGCCAGCGCTGGCCGGCATTCATGCGCAAGGTCATGTTGTGGCACATGCGGCGGCAGGTGGGCCCGGGTGTCGACATGCGTCACTTCTCGCCCAACTACAATCCGTGGGAACAACGGCTTTGCGCGGCACCGAACGGAGACTTTTTCAAAAGCCTGCGCTCAGGGAAAGCCGATATAGTGACCGACCATATCGATCACTTTTCCGAAAAAGGCATCGTTCTGAAGTCCGGACAAACACTGGAAGCAGACATCATCGTGGCCGCCACCGGACTGGATGTTCAGCTAATGGGCGGGCTGAATCTTGCGCTTGATGGCAAGAAAGTCGATATGCCCAGGAAGATGACTTATAAGGGGATCATGCTGGAAGACGTGCCCAACTATGCCTGGATCTTCGGCTACACCAACGCACCATGGACTTTGAAGTGTGACATTGGCGGGCGCTATCTGTGCCGCCTGTTTGAACAGATGGAACGCCGTGGCGCAAACGTGGTTCGACCGGTTGATAGGGCCGGCTGTGCTTCGGAATCAAGCATGCTGGATGACTTCGCGCCCGGTTATATCATGCGTGCCCGGGACCGCATGCCTCGTCAGGGCCTTGGCGGTCCCTGGAAGGTGACAATGCACTACGGTAAAGACCGGAAAATGCTGATCGAAGATCCTGTCGATGACGGCATTCTGCGCTTTGAAAGGGCGGGAACAGCAGACACAAACCAGGCCAGCCATTTAGCAGCCTCTGCGTAACCATCCAAACAAAGGACTTGTCTGTGAACGCTTCAAATAAGGCGCCCGTTCCGCTTATTCACGGAATGTGGAGCGACGCTGACACGCTTCACGAACTGCAAGGCGCGTTCGGGGAATCCGGCTATACGGTCGAGGCAATTACGCTTCCCCACCATTGCCCCCGAAAACAACACACCGCTGCGAGCCGGTCCGCTCTGGCGAAGAGTCGCCTGCAGGATTATGTAAACTGCGTTTTAAAACTTCTGGCAATTCGGTTGGAATGTCCGCTTTGACGATGTAGTCATAGCAAAGAAGTTGAATCCGAGACGGGCAAACTATGGTATTAAATGACGGCCAAATTATATGGTGACCAGATCAATCACTCGTCCAGGGTGTCTCGACAAGGCAGATAGTATTTTGGGTTTAATTTTGGGGCTTTTTTTTGGGTGAGAAACTCAACTAAAACCGGATGACTCAGGCTGTTGATTATAAAGGGTAAAAATGGAGGCGCGGGTCGGAATCGAACCGGCGTTAACGGAGTTGCAGTCCGCTGCATAACCACTCTGCCACCGCGCCGGGGAAAAGTCCGGGGATTTAATTTGGACTTTTTACAGCATTTTCTGCCTGAAGCTTTTGTTTAAACCAGCCTGACAGACACTGCTTGAACGAGTCATGTTTTTCGGTCGTAATTCAACCTGAAACTGGAGCGGGAAACGAGATTCGAACTCGCGACCCCAACCTTGGCAAGGTTGTGCTCTACCACTGAGCTATTCCCGCCTGACAACGTGAGCGTATTCTACGGGTTCGACCGGTATCGTCAACCACTTTTTCAACTTTTTGTTTTTGCTATGATTCTGTGTTTGAGCGTCACCAGCTTATGCAAGCGAGGCGGACCCGCTTTTTTCCCATTACCAAGAACCGATTCAAATAACCACGCCCTGCCCCGGCCAAACCTTCTGTCGGCGACCCGGTCGATTCGAGCTGCGGCGCCCGTGTTTCGGAGGCACCGTCGGCTGACGAGCCAATCCACGTTTGACGGCTCTTGAGGGTCGGGTGGCGCTTTTAGGATTCTTTCAGTCGCATCCAGTCAATTTGGGCAGCGACCAGGGGGATATGCTTCGGCCATACCCCTCATGCCTGGAGCTAGCCATGACCTCTTCTGAACTGCACCGTGATTCGATTGTTATTGATGGCCTGATTATCGCGAAGTGGAATCGCGACCTGTTTGAAGACATGCACAAAGGCGGGCTGACCGCCGCCAACTGCACGGTGTCTGTCTGGGAGGATTTCCAGGACACCATCGATAACATAGTGATGGTCAACCAACTTATGCGTGAAAACGCTGACCTGGTGCGACCTGTCCATAACACCGCCGACATCCTTCGCGCCAAACAGGAAGGCAAGACCGGAATCATCCTGGGCTTTCAGAACGCCCATGCCTTCGAAGATCAATTGGGTTACGTCGAGATATTCAAGCGCCTTGGCGTGGGCATCGTGCAGCTGTGCTACAACACCCAGAATCTGGTTGGCACCGGCTGCTACGAGCGCGATGGCGGACTCTCCGACTTCGGCCGTGAAATCATCGGCGAGATGAACCGCGTCGGCATCATGTGCGATTTGTCCCACGTCGGCGCCAAGACTTCAGAGGAGGTCATCCTCGAATCCAGAAAGCCTGTCTGCTACTCCCACTGCCTGCCCTCCGGGCTCAAGGACCATCCGCGGAACAAGACCGATGAACAGCTCAGGTTCATTGCAGATCACGGCGGTTTTGTGGGCGTGACCATGTTTGCCCCTTTCCTCATGAACGGCATCAACTCCACCATCGATGACTACTGTGAAGCCATCGACTATGTGATGAACATCGTGGGCGAGGATGCCATTGGCATAGGCACTGATTTCACCCAGGGCCACGGCAAGGAATTCTTTGACATGCTGACCCACGACAAGGGCTATGCCCGCAAACTGACCGAATTCGGCAAGATCGTGAACCCCCTGGGCATACGCACTATTGGCGAGTTCCCCAACCTGACTGAAGCTCTGCTTTCCCATGGCTTTTCGTCGTCTCAGGTGCGCAAGATCATGGGCGAGAACTGGATGCGGATTCTCGGCGATGTCTGGGACACCGAGGATGCGCGCGCGCAGGCGTTTTCGCCGGAGCCCAAACCGGAATCTCTCGCGACCGCGAGCCACGTAGCCTGAAACGCTCAGCCACACCCTTCTTTTTGATTGATTTGAGGATCAGACAATGGCAGCAACGGCGCCAGCAATGCCGATCGAAGTGGACGCGGAAACCGGAGTCTGGACAACCGATGCGTTGCCCATGCTTTATGTGCCCCGGCATTTCTTTGTCAATAACCACATGGCCATAGAGCAGGAAATCGGGGCGGAGCGCTATGCCGAAATTCTTTACGATGCCGGCTACAAGTCAGCGTGGCACTGGTGTGAAAAAGAGTCTGAACTGCATGGCCTGGAAGGTGAGGCTGTGTTCCGGCATTACATGAACCGTCTGTCCCAGCGTGGCTGGGGCATGTTCACCACCGAACAGCTCGACCTTGAAAGTGGCACTGCCCGCGTCCGGCTCGATTACAGCGCCTTTGTCTATGTCTACGGAAAGGCTGGTCGCAAGGTTGACTACATGTTCACGGGCTGGTTCGCCGGCGCCATGAACCAGATTCTTGCCGCCGGGGCCTATACCCTTCAGACCAGCGCGGAGCAGGTACAAAGCGCCGCCGAAGCCGGCTGTGACCACGGTGTATTTATTGTCCAGCCCCTGAAATAAGGAACTGAAGATGGCCTTCGAAGAACTGTTCAAACCGATCCAGATCGGCACGCAGACGATTCGCAACCGGATCGTAAGCACCGCTCATGCCGAGGTTCACGCGACCGACGGCGGCATGACCACCGAGCGCTATGTGAAATACTACGAAGAGAAGGCCAAGGGTGGCTGCGGTCTGTGCATCTGCGGTGGCTCATCCGTTGTTTCCATCGACAGCCCTCATGGCTGGTGGAGCTCGGTGAACCTGTCGACGGATCGCATCATCCCGCATTTTCAGAATCTCGCCGATGCCGTGCACAAGCATGGCGGCAAGATTATGATCCAGATTACCCACATGGGCCGTCGCTCACGCTGGGACGGCTTTGACTGGCCTTCCCTGATGTCGCCGTCAGGTATACGCGAACCGGTTCACCGGGCGACCTGCAAGACCATCGAAGAGGAGGAAATCCTGCGCATCATCGGGGATTTCGCCAAGGCCGCGGGTCGGGCCAAGGCAGGCGGGCTGGACGGAGTCGAGGTGTCGGCGGTGCACCAACACCTGATGGATCAGTTCTGGAGCCCCAGGGTCAACAAGCGCACTGACAAATGGGGCGCCACCTTCGAAGACCGCATGCGATTTGGCCTGGAGGTGCTCAAGGCCGTGCGGGCCGAAGTCGGCGACGATTTCGTGGTGGGCATGCGCATCACCGGCGACGAATTCCACCCGGACGGCCTCAGCCACGACGACATGAAACAGATCGCCGCGTATTACGATGCCACCGGCATGGTTGATTTCTTCGGCGTGGTGGGGTCCGGGTGCGACACCCACAACACCCTGGCCAACGTGATTCCCAACATGTCCTACCCGCCGGAGCCGTTTTTGCACCTGGCTGCGGGCATCAAGGAAGTGGTCAGTGTTCCGGTCATTCACGCCCAGAACATCAAGGACCCCAATCAGGCCCAGCGCATTCTGGAGGCGGGCTATGTGGACCTGGTGGGCATGACCCGGGCCCATATTGCCGACCCTCACATCGTCAACAAGATCAAGCTGGGACAGGTCGACCAGATCAAGCAGTGCGTGGGGGCCAATTATTGTATCGACCGTCAGTACCAGGGCCTCGATGTGCTCTGCATCCAGAACGCCGCCACGTCGCGGGAATACATGGGGCTGCCTCACATCATCGAAAAGACCACCGGCGCCAAACGCAATGTGGTGGTGGTCGGTGGTGGACCTGCCGGCATGGAAGCGGCACGGGTAGCGGCCGAGCGCGGCCATGCGGTCACCCTGTTCGAAGCCGGGGATGCCCTGGGCGGGCAGATCACCATCGCCTCCAAAGCCCCCCAGCGCGATCAGATCGCCGGTATTACGCGGTGGTTCCAGCTTGAACTGGCGCGGCTCAACGTCGAGGTTTGCCTCAACCGCCGCGCCGACGAGAGTCTTGTGGAATTGAATCCCGACATCGTGATTATTGCCACCGGCGGCCAGCCTTTCCTGACCCAGGAGCCCGCCTGGGGCGCCGACGAAGGCCTGATTGTCAGCACCTGGGACATTCTCAATGGCGTAGTCGAACCCGGCAAGAGTGTTCTGGTCTACGACACCATCTGTGAATTCCCGGGCATGTCGGCGGCAGACTTTCTGTCCGAAAAAGGCTCGAAAGTCGAAATCGTGACCGATGACATCAAACCCGGCGCCGGAGTTGGCGGCACCAGCTTCCCGACCTATTACCGCAGTCTTTACGCCAAGGAGGTGATCATGACCTCCGACCTGATGCTTCACAAAGTCTATCGTGAAGGCGACAAACTGGTCGCGGTGCTGGAGAACGAATACACCGGCGTTCAGGAAGAGCGGGTTGTGGATCAGGTGGTCGTTGAGAACGGCATCCGGCCGGATGAAAGCCTCTACTACGCGCTCAAGGAGCAGTCGATAAATAAGGGGCAGATCGATCTTGACGCGCTTTTCAATATCAAGCCCCAGCCGGCCCTCGGGGAACTCAGCGGCAACGGCAATGATTTCCTGCTGTTCCGCCTGGGCGACTGCAACGCCCCCCGGAACACCCATGCGGCCATTTACGACGCCCTGAGGCTATGCAAGGACTTCTGAACACAGACTTGTCCGGCTTGAGGGTCCCGTTGCCCGGCAATCGGCCGGGCCGGTAACAGGAGAACAGCAATGCTTGATCAACTCCTACCAGTTCTGATAATCGCCGCGCTGGCACTGGCGGTTGTCGGGGCAGCCCGCCGGGTCTTTCTGTGGCGTCGGGGCAGGCCCTCACCGGTGGCCTTTTTCAGCGGGCTTATATCGATGCCCCGACGGTACCTCGTGGATCTCCACCACGTTGTGGCTCGGGACAAATACATCTCCCGCACCCATGTGGCGACAGCGGGCGGATTCGTGGTTGCGGCGATTCTGGCCATTGTCGTGCATGGTTTCGGCCTGGACAGCACCCTTCTGGCCTGGCTGTTGATCGCCTCCGCCCTTTGCATGTTTGTCGGTAGCCTCTTTGTGGCCAAACGCCGGGCCGATCCGCCTGACCGCTTGTCCAAAGGCCCCTGGATGCGACTGCCCAAAAGTTTGATGGCGTTTTCACTCGGGGTTTTTCTTGTCACCCTGCCCACAGCCGGCGTGGTTCCCGCCGATATCGGCGGCTGGGCCCTGGCAGCTGGCCTGTCAGGGGTCGTGGCCTGGGGGCTGGGTGAAATGTTCCTCGGCATGACCTGGGGCGGCCCCATGAAACACGCTTTTGCCGGCGCCTTGCATCTGGCCTTTCACCGCCGCCCCGAGCGCTTTGGCGGTGGCCGCTCGACCGGACTGAAAGCCCTTGACCTCAGCGACCGGGAGGCGCCTCTGGGCGCAGGCAAACCTGAAGACTTCAAGTGGAATCAGTTGCTGGGGTTCGATGCCTGTGTGCAATGCGGCCGTTGCGAAGCGGTCTGCCCCGCGTTTGCCGCGGGCCAACCGCTGAATCCCAAAAAATTGATCCAGGACATGGTTGTGGGACTGGCCGGCGGCACCGATGCCGGCTATCACGGCTCGCCCTACCCGGGCAAGCCGGTGGGCGAGCATTCCGGCGCCCCTCACCAAGCCATCGTGGCCAGGCAAGGCAAGGCACTGGTGGATCCCGAGACCCTCTGGTCCTGCACCACCTGCAGAGCCTGCGTCGAGGAGTGCCCGATGATGATCGAACATGTCGATGCCATAGTCGATATGCGGCGTCACATTACCCTGGAGCTCGGTGTTACGCCCGACAAAGGCGTACAGGTGATCGAAAACCTGATTGCCACGGACAACCCCAGCGGGTTCTCGCCGGATTCACGCATGCACTGGGCAGCCGATCTGAACCTGCCCCTGATGTCAGAGAAAGGCTCCGCCGACGTGCTGTTGTGGATGGGTGACGGCGCATTTGACCAGCGCAATCAGAGAACATTGCGCGCGCTGGTGCAGATACTGCGGGCGGCGAACGTGGACTTTGCGGTGCTGGGAAACGACGAACGCGACAGTGGTGACCTTGCGCGCCGGCTGGGCGACGAAGCCACGTTCCAGAGCCTGGCGCGACGCAACATTGCGACCCTGGCAAACGCGGAGTTCGAATCCATCGTCACATGCGACCCTCACAGCTTCCATGTGCTCAAGAACGAATATCCGGAGCTGGGCGGAAGCTACACTGTGTACCATCACAGCACCTTTATTGCCGACCTGATGGCGAACAACCGGTTCCAGGTGACGCCCTGGAAAGGCAATAGTGTCACCTATCATGACCCTTGCTATCTGGGCCGTTACAACGGTGAGTACGAGGCTCCCCGTAATGTCCTCAAGGCCCTGGGCATGGATGTGGTCGAGATGCAGCGCAGTGGTTACAAGTCGCGCTGCTGTGGCGGTGGTGGCGCGGCGCCCGTTATCGACATTCCGGGCAAGCGCCGGATTCCGGACATGCGTATGGAAGACATCCGGGAAACCGGCGCAGAACTGGTCGCCGTCGGCTGTCCGCAATGCACGGCCATGCTGGAGGGTGTTGTCGAGCCCTCGCCCCAGGTTCGCGACATCGCGGAACTGGTCGCGGCCAACCTGGTCGAGCCGGCGCCGCAAAAACCGTTGTCTCCATCACGGCCCACTGTTGAGGTAATGCACTGATGCACAACGACAACGACTCTCTGCCCCGTCGCGACCCCCGGTGGGAATGGATCGCCCGCAATCGCCTGCACCCGCTTCACGAAGAGGCCCTTGCGGGCCCGGCGACTGTTCGCCTGAATGCTCATGTCTGGCAGGGCCCCAACGGCCTGACGCGACGCGACCCCCACCAAGTGGGGTTCATTGCCGCCAGCGGCCTTAAACGGATCGATCGCACCGGCGCACAAGGCGCTACGGAGCTGAACCCGCCTGGCGGTCGCAAGGCGGCAACTGCGGATGCGCGCCAATTTGTCACAATCGACGATCCGGCGTTCATCGTTGCCGTGGTGCCTGATCTTCCCGGTGGCCGGCTGTCATCCCATGATCGCGACCTGTTCGGCCTGGCCCGTCAACTGGCGGACGCCGACCCGGACAGGCCGGGAGCCGTGTTGGCCGTGGTGTTCGATGAACTCCGCGAAGACGGTTTTGCTGACGCCGGCGCGGACCGGTTGTTGCATCACGTGGAACGGGCGTCCGCTTCGCGCCCGGCCACAGCCTATGCGGCCGAAACACGGTTGGGTGTTCTGGCCGATGTGGAACGGGAATTGTCGCCCCGCCACTGGTTATTGCCGGATTCTGCAACGGGCGGGGCCGAATTGGGTCGGCGTCTTGCAGCAAGGCTGGGCGAACGGCCGGCAATTCAAGTCTGGCAAATCGAGAACAACGATACCGGGCTGCGGTGTACCGGCCGCGGGGCTGCCGGCGCCACCGACATTAGCCGCGCCTTGCCACGTCTGGTATTGGCCCTGCCGGAATGCGCCGAGCCAGTGGCCAGAACCCGACATGAGGCGCGGCCACTGTCACTTTCACTCAGCGAGGGCCTGGCCTATATGCCGGGCCGCATCCAGAACCTCGGCGCTGTGGCGGTTGATCCGGCGCAAGTGGCTCTGAGCGAGGCCGAGTTCATCCTCTCTGCCGGCCGGGGCGTGCGCGACTGGGAAGGTTTTCATAAGGCGGCGGCGGCGCTTGGAGCCACCGAGGGCGCGTCACGGGTCGCAGTGGATGACGGCTTCATGGAACGGGACCGCCAGGTGGGCGCGAGCGGCACCTGGGTAAGCGCAAGGGTCTACATCGCCGTGGGCATCTCGGGCGCCATCCAGCATCTCCAGGGCATTCAGAGCTGTGACAAGGTGGTTTCGATCAATCTGGATCCGGATTGCGACATCATCAAAAGGGCCGATCTTGCCGTGATCGGGGATGCCGCCGAAATTCTGACAGCCCTGGTGGCCCTTCAGCAAAGAGAGAGCAAATCCCATGCAGCTTGACGCCGAGTCCCTAACTGAGTCTGAGAGCAGTCTGAGCATCGCGGTGCTTGTCTCCGTCGGACGTCATCCATTAACCGGGCGCCCGCGGCGCGCCGATCAGGATGCCCGAGCCCTGGAGATGGCATTTTCCGTGGCGGGCGCCGCACCTGCCCTGCTCCACGCCGGTCCCTGTGATGACCCAAGCGAAGACGCACTGCGCTGCTATTTGGGCATGGGCGGCGGAACCGATCTGGACTCGTTGATCGTCCTGGAGCAGACTGCCGATGCCGACATAATACCGGCCCTCGCCGATGAACTGACGGCACTGGGACCGCAACTGGTGCTTTGCGGCACACGGGCCGAAACCGGGGAAAGCTCGGGGATGCTGCCATACCTGTTGGCTGAGCGCCTGGGCTGGCCGATCATCACCGGCGTGGCAGAAATCGAAAGCATACACGAAGGTGTAGTGGTGGCGTTGCAGGCATTGCCCCGAGGTCAACGGCGGCGCTTGTCAGTCCGTCTGCCGGCAATTGCGACGGCCGACAGCGCCGCACCGGCGCCGAGGGCTTCAGCCTACGGTCCTGCCATGAGAGGGGCGCTCACCTTTTCAAATACGGGATCGGCTGACGATGAGGCCCGGCAGGACTGGCTGGTGTCGCCGGCTCGTAAACGCCCGAAACGCCTGAAAATCATAACGGCGACATCGGCTCGGGAGCGTTTCAAGGCAGCTGCAGCCAAGTCCCAGGGAGGCGGCGGCAAAGTTCTTAAGGATCTAAGCCCGGAGGCCGCTGCCGAAGCGATTCAGGCCCTGCTGAAGGAAGAAGGCGTCTTGCGTTGAGTCATCAGTCGCCGGCGAGGAGTTTGTTGTAACCATGAGCGACCCAAACGCGCAATCCAACATCGTCCTGATCGGCATGCCCGGCTCCGGCAAGAGCACTGTCGGCGTACTGCTTGCCAAACAGGCAACGCTCGCGTTCACCGATACCGACCTTATTATTCAGGCCTCCCGGGGCCGGTCACTGCAGGACATTGTCGACGGGGATGGTTACGAGATTCTGCGGCAAATCGAAGAGCAGGCACTGCTCTCGGTCAATGTCAGTAACCATGTCATCGCCACTGGCGGCAGCGCCGTGTACAGCGCTCCGGCCATGGCCCATCTGAAAAGCCAGGGCCTTGTGGTGTTTCTGGATGTGTCCCTGGCCACGGTCGAGCGGCGCATTGGCAATTTCAGTCTCAGGGGCATATCCAAGCGGAAGGATCAGAGCCTCGCGGAACTTTTTGACGAGCGCCACGAACTCTACCTGCGTTACGCAGATGTTGTGATCCGGGGCGATGATCTCAGCCAGGAGCAAACCTGCGAACAGATCCTGAAAGCCGCAGAATTGGCCAGCGGGTAATGCCGGCGAACTCCTCGCCGACGCCGGCTGGCTGTTGACTTGGGGAATCCGTTCCCGCTTGTTTGGGCCTTTACCTGCCCCTTAGCCTTGCTCTCCTCCCATTTTCAGGATTTCTGCCTGGTGTCCCAGGTTAGACAGCATCTGTTCACTGTACCACTGAAGAAAATCGATCACGCCGTATTCTGCCGTTTCGGAATAAGGGCCAGGCTCATAGGCCATCGAGTTGATTCCCCGCTGATTTTCCTCGGCGAGCTGCCGGTCCTGGTCGTTGGTGGCGTCCCAGACTTTGCGCATGTTGGCGGGATCATAATCCACGCCTTCCACGGCGTCCTTGCGAACGAGCCATTTGGTGGTCACCACCGTTTGTTGAGGGCCCAACGGCATGACCCGGAACACAACCGCGTGGTCTCCCATGAAATGGTTCCAGGAATTAGGCAGATGCAAAATGCGCAGCGACCCGACATCCGGGTTTTTTATGCGACCCATGAGCTTCTTGCAGGCGACCTTGCCATCAACCGTCATCGCCACGGCACCCTCAAGCAGAGGCGTGCGCGTGAAACGGTTGCGCCGCCCGAATCGCCTTAATTGCCAGGGAATGCCTTCGGCGTTCCATTGAGTCTGCTTGCGAGCCACCAGCCTCTTGTACTCGGGAGTCGCGCGCGGATCGTCGGTATCGTCAAATTCCTGAAGGCTGTTGAGCAATTCGGGGTGTGCCCCGTTGCAGTGGTAGCACTCCCGGTTGTTCTCGACCACCAGCTTCCAGTTGGCCTGTTCAACCAGTGTCGATTCCGCCGCTACCTTGACGTTCTCCATGTCGTAGGGCGCGAGGTATTCATCGAATGCGGCCGTGAGGTCATCAATGGCAGGAGGCTCTTCCGCCAGACAGATAAAGATAAAACCGCCCGCCGTTTTGACATGCACCGGCTTCAGCCCGTAGTCGGCGACATTGAAGTCACTGCCCATATTGCTGCCCGCATAAAGAAGACGACCGTCAAGCTCGTAGGTCCACTGATGGTAGGGGCAAACCAGCTTGGCCACCTTGCCTTTGGCCTGGTTACACAGTCGCGAGCCGCGATGGCGGCAGACATTATGAAAGGCCTTTACGCCGGTTGTGTTGTCGCGGGTGATGATGACGGAATTGGAGCCGACCTCCACCGTCATGTAATTGCCTTTAGCGGGAATCTCACAGGTCAGACCCACGAAAATCCATTCCTTACAGAAAATTTCCTGCATATCCAGCTTGAACATCTCGGCATCGCTGTAGAGCGGCTGGGGTAACGAAAAATTCCGTCGACGGTTAAGCAGCATCTCTGCCATCGATGCGCGTGGACTATTGACGGGGTCATTCAGACGGCCGGGATACACTGGATCCATTGCTTTTGCTCCTCACTGTAACTGGTTTCCGGATCGGCACCTGAAGAATACGGCTTTGAAAACGACCGCTCAGGCTGCTTTGGATAAAGTGTGCCCCAGCACTGGAAAAGCGAGTTGTCTGTTCGCGACAGAGGCAGCGCTGGCCACGACATGACTGGCCAATTTGTCTGTGCGAGTCAGAACCTTTTTATTGCGGAAAGGCGCCAAAGCACCCGTGCAGCGCAAAAAGCGTTCAATCCACCGATAACATCGCTGAAACGAGATCATTGCGCCGCTGGTTGTTAGAGATACGTCGATGTCGTTAATAGGCAAGTTTCGAGTGAGGTGGCCGGAGAAAATGCAGTCGTGATTATATCGGTGACAGCAAAATCCAGGTCGCCATTTTCTGCAGACTGTCTGACTAGCGTAGGTGTTTATGAGCGAAAAATTTCTGAATCCGGTAAACACCCAGACCTGGAGTAACGGTCGTCACGTGGTGAGCTGCACCCAGGTAATCCAGGAGACCTGGGACGTCCGCACCTTCTGCTTCGTGGCCGAGCAGCCGATTCTGTTCTATTTCAAACCGGGCCAATTTGTCACTCTGGAACTGGAAATCGACGGTGAGAAGATCATGCGCTCCTACACCATTTCCAGTTCGCCCTCGGTGCCCTACAGCTTCTCGATCAGCGTCAAGCGAATTCCCGGCGGTAAGGTGTCAAATTGGCTGCACGATAATCTCGGCATTGGTCAGACACTGGCGGCCCATGGTCCGGTCGGCGACTTCAACTCCATCGACTACCCTGCCGACAAGGTCCTGCTGCTTTCCGGAGGTGTTGGTGTCACCCCGGTCATGTCCATGGCCCGCTGGATGTTCGACACCAACGCCAATGTCGAAGCCTGTTTCATCCACAGCGCGCGCACGCCGAAAGACATCATCTACGCCCGCGAACTCGAGCACATGTGCTCACGCATCGCCAACTTCAACGTCCACATGATTTGCGAGCGCCAGGAGGCGGGGCATCCCTGGACCGGTTACCGGGGTTTCCTGAACCGGCCGATGCTCGAACTGATTGTTCCGGACTTCGCGGAGTGGGAAATCTTCTGCTGCGGGCCGACCCCTTACATGGCGGCCGTCAGAAGGATCCTGCGCGAGACCGGTTTCGACATGAACCATTATCACGAGGAGTCGTTCGGAGCGACGCCAGTGGACATTGTCGAGGAAGTGATCGAACACGCCGAGGCGGCGGCTGACGCCGATGCCCTGCTGGAGCAGTCTGACCTTGTCAGCGTGAATTTCGCCGACAGCGACAAGAGCGTCTGGATTCCCCGCACTGAAACAGTCCATTCCGCTGCGGCCCGGGTGGGACTGCATATTCCGAAGGCCTGCGGTATGGGTCTGTGCGGCACCTGCAAAGTGGCGCTCAAACAAGGCCAGGTCGAAATGCAACATAACGGCGGGATCACCGAGGAAGACGAAGAAGCCGGTTACATCCTTGCATGCTGCAGCAAGCCCGTCGGAAACCTGGTGGTGGAATATTGACGATGTCGCAAACAGGATTCCCGCTGACGCCGCTAAGCACTTTCAGTCAGGGCGCCACAGCTACCATCCAGACAGGCATTAACACTGGCAGTTTCGCCAGGATTTGAACAACGCTTTCAGGAGGCGCTCCATGTTCAGCCAAGAAGATAAAATACAAGGATTCGACGATGTGTTGATGGAGGCCGTCAAAGCGGAGTCCGAACGCCAGGAAGCCCATATTGAATTGATCGCTTCCGAGAATTACACCAGCTTCCGGGTCATGCAGGCCCAAGGCACCCAGCTGACCAACAAGTACGCGGAGGGCTATCCCGGCAAACGCTATTACGGTGGCTGCGAACATGTTGACACTGTCGAGAGTCTGGCCATTGAGCGCGCCTGCGAATTGTTTGGCGCGCGCTATGCCAACGTTCAGCCGCACTCCGGCGCCCAGGCAAATGCCGCTGTCTTCATGGCACTTCTCAAGCCCGGGGACAATATCCTCGGCATGAGCCTGGCCCATGGCGGTCATCTCACTCATGGCGCGGCGCCGAACTTCTCCGGCAAGCACTACAATGCGGCGCAATACGGGCTCAATACAGACACCGGCGAGATCGACTACGAACAAGTGGAACGCCTGGCCCGTGAACATCAACCCAAGATGATCATCGCCGGCTTTTCCGCCTATTCAAGAGTGGTGGACTGGGCCCGCTTCCGGGCAATTGCCGATTCGGTCGGCGCCTGGCTGATGGTTGACATGGCTCACGTGGCGGGCCTGGTTGCCGCCGGCGTCTATCCCAACCCGATCGAGCACGCCCATGTGGTCACTACCACAACCCACAAAACCCTGCGGGGCCCCCGTGGCGGCCTGATCCTCAGTTCACTTGCCGATGAAAGCCTGCACAAGAAGCTCAACGGCGCGGTCTTCCCGGGCCAGCAGGGCGGCCCGCTGATGCACGTGATCGCCGCCAAAGCAGTGGCCCTCAAAGAGGCCATGAGTGAAGACTTTGTGCAGTACCAGGGCCAGGTTATAGCAAACGCCCGAGCCATGGCAGAGGTGTTCCTTGATCGTGGCTTCGACGTGGTATCCGGCGGCACCGACAATCACCTGTTCCTGGTTTCACTGATCAACCAGGGTATCACCGGCAAGGCAGCAGACGCCCTGCTGGAACGGGCACACATCACTGTCAACAAGAATGCGGTGCCCAACGACCCCCAGAGCCCTTTCGTAACTTCAGGGCTTCGCATTGGCACGCCGGCGGTCACGACCCGCGGCTTCGCGGAAAGCGAATGCCGGACCCTGGCCGGGTGGATCTGTGATCTGCTCGACGCCCTGGCGACTGGCGACGACACCACCGGCATCGAGGCAAGCGTGCGTGAGGAAGTCACCACTCTGTGCGAGTGCTTCCCGGTCTATCCTGAAACCCGCAGCCAGTCAGCCGCCGCTACTGCCGCTTAACCACACATTAAGGGTCACGTTATGGAACGCTATTCGGTTTTTGGCCTCATCAAGCATGCCTTGAGCTATCACGAAAACTGGCAAAAAACCTGGCGCAGCCCCACGCCGAAAAAAGAGTACGACGTGGTCATCATCGGAGGCGGCGGCCATGGCCTCGCCACCGCTTACTATCTTGCCAGTCGTTATGGCGTGACCAATGTGGCGGTGATTGAAAAGGGCTGGCTGGGTGGCGGAAATACCGCCCGGAACACCACGATTGTCCGGTCGAACTACCTCTGGGACGAGTCGGCGGCGCTCTACGAGCATTCAATGAAACTCTGGGAGGGCCTGTCACAGGACCTGAACTACAACGTGATGTTCTCCCAGCGCGGTGTGTTGAACCTTGGCCATACCCTGGGCGATATGCGGGATATCCAGCGCCGGGTGAATGCCAACCGGCTCAACGGTATTGATGGCGAAGTGCTGGACGCCCAGCAGGTGAAGGAAATCGTTCCCATCATGGACTGCTCCAGCAACACCCGTTATCCGGTTCTGGGCGCCTCCTGGCAGCCCCGGGCCGGCGTGGCGCGCCATGACGCCGTCGCCTGGGGCTACGCCCGGGGTGCGGACCGGCTCGGGGTTGACCTGATCCAGCAGACAGAGGTGACCGGCCTCAATATCAAGAAAGGCAAGATCGTCGGCGTTCACACCAGCAAAGGCGATATCGGTGCCAAAAAGGTGGGCTGCGTGGTCGCCGGTAATTCCGGCGTGGTCGCGGGCATGGCAGGCTTCAAGCTGCCAATCGAGTCCCATCCCTTGCAGGCCCTGGTATCCGAGCCGCTCAAGCCGATCCTGGACACCGTGGTTATGTCCAACCACGTGCATGGCTATATCAGCCAGACCGACAAAGGCGATCTGGTCATTGGTGCCGGTATCGATGCCTACAACGGCTATGGCCAGCGCGGGAGTTATCCCACGGTGGAGCACACGCTTCAGGCCATTGTCGAGCTCTTCCCGATCTTCTCGCGCGTGCGCATGAACCGGCAATGGGGCGGTATCGTCGATACCACGCCGGACGCCTGTCCGATTCTGTCGGCCACCCCCGTTGAAGGGCTGTTTTTCAACTGCGGCTGGGGCACCGGCGGCTTCAAGGCGACACCGGGCTCAGGCGACGTTTTCGCCTGGACCCTTGCCAATGGCCGGGCCCATCCCCTGGCGGAGCCGTTTTCCATTGACCGTTTCTATACCGGCTCGTTGATCGACGAGCACGGCGCCGCCGGCGTCGCTCACTAAAGGAGTTCGGAACATGTTTTACATTCATTGCCCTTATTGTAACGAGCGACGGTCCGAGGAAGAGTTCCATGCCAAGGGCCAGGCCCACCTCATG
Source organism: Oleiphilaceae bacterium (assembly GCA_018334495.1). Lineage (GTDB taxonomy): Bacteria > Pseudomonadota > Gammaproteobacteria > Pseudomonadales > Oleiphilaceae > Marinobacter. The sequence continues at coordinate 15,154 of JAGXLV010000008.1, read as the reverse complement.
CGCCCGGCAAATCCCGAGGAAGCCTCGGACAGGGAATGGGGGGATTATCTGTTTTTCCGGGACAATCCTCGCGGCCTGCATCAGGAAATGTGGGTACACGCCGCCGGCTGCCGGAAATTTTTCAATATCCTTCGGAACACGGTGAGTTACGAAATACTCGAAACTTACCCCATGGGTGAACAGTCCAGCGTGCTGGCGGAAATGACCGCCGGGCGCGAGCGCGGGGAGCCCCGGCGGGCGGCAGGAGCAGTGGCATGACACAGACCAATCGACTGAACAAGGGCGGCCGCATTGACCGCCAGCGCATTCTGAACTTCACTTTCAATGGCCAGCGCTATGAAGGCCATGCCGGCGATACCCTGGCATCCGCCCTGCTGGCCAATGGCGTCAACGTGGTCAACCGGAGCTTCAAATATTCCCGCCCACGGGGCATCGTTGCCGCCGGCGCGGAAGAGCCCAACGCGGTCATGCAGATGGGCGCCACCGAAGCGACCCAGATTCCCAACGTGCGGGCAACCCAGCAGGCCCTGTTTGAGGGGCTCTGCGCCCGCAGCACCAACCCTCACAGCGAGCTGCTCAGTACACTCGGCAACCTTTTCGCGCCCTTGATACCGCCGGGCTTCTACTACAAAACCTTCATGCAGCCCGCCTCCATGTGGATGACTTATGAAAAGGTCATCCGCAAGGCCGCGGGCCTTGGCCGCAGCCCCCGGGAAAGCGACCCTGACCATTACGAACACATCAAACGCCACTGCGATGTGCTGGTAATTGGCGCCGGCGCCGCCGGTCTCGCGGCAGCACTGGCGGCAGGCCGAAGCGGCGCCAGGGTCATTCTGTGCGATGAGCAGGAAGAGCCCGGCGGCTCCCTGCTTGATTCACGGGAACTGCTGGACGGCCGTCCCGCTTCCGCATGGGTTGAGTCCGTAATGGCAGAACTGGCGAACATGGAAGAGGTTCTCCTGCTGCCACGCACCACCGCCAACGGCTTGCACGATCACAATTTCATCACCCTTTACGAACGTCGCGCCGAGCATCTGGGCGACCTGGTACCGGAAATCGATGGCCGCAAACCCGCCCGGGCCTGCCTGCATCATGTTCGCGCCGGCCAGATCGTACTGGCAACCGGCGCCCATGAACGGCCACTGGTCTACGCCAGCAACGATTTGCCCGGTAATATGCTGGCGGGTGCGGTGTCCACCTATATCCGTCGCTACGGCGTGGTGCCGGGCAAACGGCTGGTGGTCTCGACCTGCCATGACGACGGTTATCGTGCCGCGCTGGACTGGGCGGAAGCGGGGCACCAGGTTGTTGCCATCGTGGACGCACGGAAACACAACGATGCTGCCACGGGTCACTGGGTCAGGCTGGCGGCCAAACAGGGTCTGCAAATCATTTACGGCAGCGCCGTGATTGAAGCGAAAGGTAAAAACCGGGTGACCGGTGCCCGGGTCGCCGAAATCGATATACCGGAATTCCAGACCCGCGGCAGTGTCACCGACCTGGCCTGCGATACCATTGCCAGCTCCGGCGGCTACAACCCGGTGGTGCATCTGGCCTCCCATACGGGCGCCCGGCCGGTATGGCGCGATGACATCATGGGCTTCGTGCCGACGAAAATGACCGGCCTGATACCGACCGGAGGCGCCACCGGAATCTACGCCCTGGCCGACGTTCTCAAAAGCGGCATCGAAGCCGGCAGCGAGGCGGCCCTGGCCTGTGGCCGGCAATCGCCGGAAATTGACCTGCCGGAGGTGGACAGAATCGAAATAGCGCAGGCGGCACCGCTTTTTCAGGTGCCTCATCCCAAAACAACCCTACGCGCGCCCAAGCAGTTCGTTGATCTTCAGAACGACGTGACCGCTGCGGCCATCGAATTGGCCACCCGTGAAGGCTTTGAATCCATCGAGCATGTCAAACGCTACACGGCCATGGGCTTCGGCACGGACCAGGGCAAGCTGGGCAACATCAACGGCATGGCAGTGGTCGCCCGCTGTCTGAAAAAGAGCATTGCCGAGACAGGCACCACCGTGTTTCGTCCCAACTACACCCCGGTCGCTTTTGGCGCAATCGCCGGCCCTCACCGCCGGGAACTGTTCGATCCCGAGCGCTACACCGCGCTGCATGCCTGGCATGTCGATCGGGGCGCGGCGTTTGAAGATGTTGGCCAGTGGAAGCGCCCCTGGTACTACCCCCAGTCTACTGGCGAGTCCATGCACGATGCGGTGGCCCGCGAGTGTCGTGCTGTGCGCGAAAAAGTCGGTGTGCTTGACGCTTCCACACTGGGCAAAATCGATATTCAGGGCAAGGACGTCCGGGAGTTCCTGGGCCGGATTTACACCAACAAATGGGAAAAGCTGCCGGTCGGCAAGGCCCGTTATGGCCTGATGTGCAAGGACGATGGCATGGTCATGGACGACGGCGTAACCACCTGCCTGGGCGACAACCACTTCCTGATGACCACCACCACAGGGGGCGCTGCCGGCGTCCTGGAATGGCTTGAACTCTGGCACCAGACCGAGTGGCCGGAACTTGATGTGAGCTTCACATCCGTGACCGACCACTGGGCCACCCTAATGGTCACGGGTCCGGAAGCGCGTCACCTGCTCGCGGAGATGACCGACATTGATCTTGACCGGGACACCTTCAAGTTCATGGAATGGCGTGAAGGCGACGTCGCCGGCGTGCCCGCCCGGGTTTACCGGATTTCCTTCACCGGCGAACTCAGCTACGAGATCAACGTGCAGGCTCACTATGCCATGCATGTCTGGAAAAAACTGTTCGAGCATGGCGACAAATACGGCCTGACGCCTTATGGCACCGAAACCATGCACGTTCTGCGAGCGGAAAAGGGCTTCATCATTGTGGGCCAGGAAACGGACGGATCGGTGACTCCGGAGGACCTCGGGATGCAATGGTGCGTTGGCTATGACAAGCCCTTCTCCTGGATCGGCAAACGTGCGCTGACGCGGCCGGACACCCGCCGCGAGGACCGCAAGCAGATGGTGGGCCTCAAGCCTGTTGATCAAACGGTGGTCTTGCAGGAAGGCGCCCAGATCGTCTTCGAACCCAAAGCCTCTCCGATCGCGATGGTCGGCCATGTAACCTCCAGCTACTACAGCCCGACCCTGGGCCATGGTTTTGCCCTTGCCGTGGTCAAGGGCGGCCAGAAGCGTATGGGCGAGCGGGTATACCTGCCGATGGCGGATGGTGTCACCCAGGTTGCGGAGATTGTGAGCCCGATTTTCTATGATCCAAAAGGAGAACGCCAAAATGTCTAAAGTCGAGGTCTTTCAACAACAACCGTCCGGCGCAGTGGCGGCTGAATCGCCATTTCATTTTTCGCGACAGCGCAATCCACTCGCCCCCGCCAAGGGCGAGGCGGGCGTGATTATGGCCGAGCGGCCGTTTCTCACCCATCTGATTCTGCGAGGCACCCCAGAGGTGCTTCTTGGAGGCGTCCGGAACGTGACCGGCCTGACACTGCCGCAAACGCCCTGCTCCATGAATAGCAAGGAAGACAAAAGCCTCCAGTGGCTGGCACCCGACGAATGGCTGCTGATTCTGCCACCGGGATCGGAGTTCAGCACTGAAAAGGCGCTGCGGGGGGAACTTGGCGATGGCTCCTACGCCATAGTGAACGTCAGCGGCGGCCAGACAGTGCTGGAACTCTCGGGGCCGAATGCGCGCGAAGTGCTGATGAAATCCACCTCCTGCGATCTCCATCCCCGAACTTTCCCTGAGGGCCGGGGCGTGTCGACGGTGTTTGCCAAAACAGGTGCCATCATCAGGCGCCCCGATGCACAACGCTGGGAACTGGTCATCAGGCGGAGCTTCGCCGATTACCTGTATCGATGGCTCCTGAGCGCAGGCGCAGAGTACGGAATCACGACGCAGGAGCGGTAAAGGCCCTTCCATCCATCAAACAATAAAAATGACTTCTAAATAAGGAAAGCACAGATGAGCGAAAATCGTGGCGTTGTTTACACCGGCGCGGGCCAGGTTGAAATCCAGCCGATAGCCTTCCCCAAAATGGAAACTCCTCGTGGTCGGAAGATTGGCCATGGCGTGATCCTCAAGGTAATAACCACCAACATCTGCGGTTCGGACCAGCACATGGTCCGCGGCCGGACCTCGGCCCCGGAAGGCCTGGTCCTGGGCCATGAAATTACGGGCGAAGTCATTGAAGTCGGCTCTGACGTCGAAAACCTGCAGGTCGGCGACCTGGCGTCGGTGCCTTTCAACGTGGCCTGTGGCCGCTGCCGGACCTGCAAGGAGCAGGACACCGGCGTCTGCCTGACTGTCAATCCTGCCCGGGCGGGCGGCGCCTACGGTTACGTCGACATGGGCGGATGGGTCGGCGGCCAGTCGGAGTACGTCATGATCCCCTACGCCGATTTCAACCTGCTGAAACTGCCTTCCCGTGATCGGTCCATGGAGAAAATCCGGGACCTTACCTGCCTGTCCGATATTCTGCCCACCGGCTATCACGGCGCGGTGACCGCGGGCGTCGGCCCCGGCAGTTCCGTTTATATAGCCGGTGCAGGACCGGTAGGCCTGGCCGCGGCGGCATCGGCACGCCTGCTCGGCGCCGCCGTTGTCATCGTGGGTGATGTCAACCCGACCCGCTTGACTCACGCCGCGTCAAAGGGCTTTGAGACGGTGGACTTGTCACAGGATGCGACACTGGGTGAGCAGATCGAGCAGATTCTGGGGCGGCCTGAGGTGGACTGCGCCGTTGATGCCGTGGGGTTCGAGGCCCGGGGCCACGGCCACGCGGGTGTCCAGGAAGAAGCCCCGGCAATCGTTCTGAATTCACTGATGGAAATCACCCGAGCGGCCGGAAAACTCGGGATTCCGGGACTGTATGTTACCGAAGACCCGGGTTCAAAGGACGCCGCCGCCAAAAAAGGCAGCCTCAGCCTGCGCTTCGGACTGGGCTGGGCCAAGTCCCACAGTTTCCACACCGGCCAGACACCCGTGATGAAGTACAACCGACAGCTGATGGAGGCGATCATGTGGGACCGCATCCAGATCGCGGACGTGGTGGGTGTCGAAGTCATCAGCCTCGACGAAGCCCCCAAAGGCTATGGCGAATTTGATGCCGGTGTGCCGAAAAAGTTTGTCATCGATCCACATGGTTCCCTCAAAATGACTTAGTTTGAGGAGGCCCGAAGCGCGCTATGGTGAGCTCCGGGCCATCAAAATAATTTATGCATTAATTGTAAAAAAGAAGTATTTTTTAAATTTGAAATGCTATTGTAATTACTAGGTTGAAAGTCCAAGCATGAAGGGACTCCAGCTGAGTTTTTGGCGCCTCGCGTCCCGTGTGGGTAATCCGCTAATCAATTGCCAATTAGCCTTCGCGCGACGGAACGGGATTTATGGGCCATCTGGCTTTGGTTAAACCAGAGCCTCGAAGCAATACGGCGTGGAGGGCTCTCCCGATGACCGATGCGAACACCCCCAGTGACGCTTCCTTTTGTTCGGCAATCTCAAAGCACACCGGGGTCCAGACCCTGGGCTTTCTGCTGCTGGACAATTTCACCCTTATCTCCATGGCGTCAGCCATAGAACCTCTGCGTATGGCCAATCAGCTGGCCGGCCGCGAGCTTTACCAGTGGGTCACCCTCAGCTGGGACGGCGAGCCGGTGCGAGCCAGCGATGGCGTGCTGGTTACCCCTGACCATGCCACTTCCGAGACACTGGCGCTGGACACCATAATCGTCTGTGGCGGGGTTGGAGTGGATCTCAGTGTCAGGCCCGAACATCTGTGCTGGCTCAAGCGTCAGGCAAAATCCCCTCGGCGTGTCGGTGGCGTCTGCACCGGCAGTTGGGCTTTGGCCAAGGCCGGCCTGCTCGACGGCTATGAGGCCAGTATCCACTGGGAATACATGGTCATCATGAATGAGGCTTTCCCCCGGGTTGCCACCACGGACCGCCTGTTTTGCATCGACCGCGACCGCCCGACCGCGTCCGGTGGTACGGCGCCGCTGGATATGATGCTGAGTCTGATCAGCCGGGATCATTCCCGCGCCCTCGGCACTGCCATTTCCGAGATGTTCATTTACGATCTGGTACGCAACGAGCAAGACCTTCAGCGAGTGCCGCTCAAGCACATGTTTGGCACCACCCAGCCGAAACTGCTGGAGGTGGTCGCCCTTATGGAGGCCAATCTCGAAGAACCGATCTGCCTTGACGAGCTTGCGGCCTACGTGTCCATGTCACGGCGCCAGCTTGAGCGGCTTTTTCAAAAGCATCTGTGTTCGCCCTCGCGGTACTACATCAAGTTGCGCCTTGTTCGTGCCCGTCGGCTGCTCAAGCAAAGCGGAATGTCGATCGTTGAAGTTGCTTCGGCCTGCGGGTTTGTATCCACCTCACACTTCTCCAAGTGTTACCGCGAGTTCTTTGGCATACCACCGAGGTCCGAGCGCGCAAGCCAGTGTGCGCTGGCCTCCGATTCGGTCACCGGCAGAGCTGTCCATGCACTGACAAATGCCCAGGGTGAGCCCACCTACGGCAGCATCAAAACCTGACAAGAGCCGCTCGGCGCCCTCGTTTCCGGCGACGGCGCCCCTAACCGTTTGCCTCTCCCCTTGCCGTGACGTTTTTGGCATCCACCCGGTCGCATCCAGTCATTATCCTGCCCGAGACGGGGCGTATGATCTGCTGATGGAATCGATAGGATTCTCGATTTCAGCGCCAAACAGACCGTCCTTTGTGCATCCGGGAGTGCTCCATGTCCATCAGTGTTTTCGATCTTTTCAAAATAGGTATTGGCCCCTCCAGCTCACACACCGTTGGCCCCATGCGGGCTGCCTGGGAATTCACCCAGGTCCTGTGCAACCAGGGCATGCTGGAGCAGGTGGGGCGGCTGGAGATCCATCTCTTTGGATCCCTGTCGGCCACCGGCCTGGGTCACGGTACCGATAAAGCCATCCTGATGGGGCTTATGGGTGAACAGCCCCAGACAATCGATCCGGCGATTATCGGGCCGGCGATGGAACAGATGGCGGAGACACAGACCTTGCCGCTCAACGGTCACATTGCGGTCAGCTTTGACCCGGGCCGTGACATATACTGGCATCAGGAAAATCTTCCCCATCACCCGAACGCCATGCAGATCCTGGTCTGGTCAGATAAAGAAGAGCTCTACCGGAACACCTATTATTCCGTTGGCGGGGGTTTCGTCATCGACGAGGCCCAATCAGCCCAGGGCGACTTTGACATCGACTCCACCCCACTCCCCTATGAATTCAACACTGCGGCCCAGTTGCTAGCCTTATGTCAAACCCAGGGCATGAGCATTTCCACGCTGATGATGGAAAACGAGAAGGCCTGGCGGGAGGAATCGGAAATCCGCAGCCAACTGCTCGAGATTTGGCAAGTCATGAAGACCTGCGTTCTCAATGGCCTGGCGAAGGATGGCATGTTGCCCGGTGAACTCCGGGTCCGGCGCCGTTCTGCGGCCTGGCACCTGCGCCTGCTGAACAGGGAAGCCAGTACCAGCGTGATCGCCTCCACCGGATCAGCAATGGACTGGCTCAACCTCTTTGCCCTGGCGGTGAATGAGGAAAACGCCGCCGGCGGACGAATGGTTACCGCCCCTACCAATGGCGCGGCCGGCATCATTCCTGCCGTGTTGCATTATTACATGCAGTTTCAGCCGGGAGCCAGTGAGAGCGACGTTGTGGATTTCATGCTCGCCGCCGCGGCCGTGGGCATTCTTTGCAAGAAAAATGCATCCATCTCCGGCGCCGAAGTGGGCTGCCAGGGCGAGGTTGGCTCGGCTTGCGCAATGGCCGCCGCCGGTCTTGCGGAAGTTCTCGGGGGCACACCGGCCCAGGTGGAAAATGCGGCCGAAATCGGCCTTGAGCACAATCTTGGACTGACCTGCGACCCAATCGGCGGGCTGGTGCAGGTGCCTTGTATCGAGCGCAATGCCATCGCATCAGTCAAGGCCGTAAACGCCGCCCACATGGCACTTGCCGGTGACGGTGAACACGTGGTCTCTCTCGACAAGGTGATTCGTACCATGCGGGAGACCGGCCGTGATATGCATGACAAATACAAGGAAACCTCCCGGGGTGGCCTTGCTGTCAATATTGTTGAATGTTAACCACTGCGCCGGAGTGACCCATGCAGCCCAATGACGCCCGCTACATATTGACCGCCACAGGCCCAAGCGCCCGGGGACAGGTCGCCGCGATTACCGCTTTTATCGACAACCAGGGCGGCTACGTCGAGGAGTTCAATCAGTTCGACGATGTTGAAGAGGACACCTTCTTCGCCCGCGCCTGTTTCCGGATAAAGTCAGCGGACGACCCGGGCCTTGACGCGCTCATCGCCGCCTTCAACGCGACTGCCACCCGGCTTTTCCTGGGCTGGAACCTGACAGACTCGGCCCACAGGCCCCGAGTGCTGATTCTCGGCTCTAGGCTGGATCACTGCCTGCGGGACCTGCTGTACCGCTGGAGTACCGGTGAACTCCACATGGATGTCATGGGGGTGGTGTCAAACCACGAGAATCTCGCCCCGATCGCCGAGTCCTATGGACTGCCCTATTTTCACTTGCCGGTCTCGGATACCAACCGCAGTCAACAGGAAGAGCAGATCATGCAGCTTTTCTGCGAGACCCGGAGCGAGCTGATCATTCTGGCCAGGTACATGCAGGTCCTTTCAGACAGCCTTTGCGAGCAACTCCTGGGCAAAGCCATCAATATTCATCACTCCTTTCTTCCTGGCTTCAAGGGCGCACGGCCCTACCACCAGGCACATAAAAGGGGCGTGAAAGTGATCGGAGCCACGGCGCACTATATTACAAGCGATCTGGACGAAGGCCCCATCATCGATCAGGTCGTGGAGAGAGTGGATCACGGCTTCACTCCCGCCAAGCTGGAGTCTCTGGGCCGCAACTGCGAAAGCCTTGCCCTGCACAAAGCGGTGAAGCTGCATCTTGAGCGCCGTGTCTTTCTAAACGGGTCCCGTACCGTGGTTTTCCCCTGACAGCCGGTATGTCATGGCCCCTCCTCCTGTTGACCCTCCGGAAACAGGTCCGGCCAGGCGGCCTTGATATACAGCACCATGGACCATAGCGTCAGCGCGGCGGCGATATAAAGCAGGCCCAGCCCCACGTAAGCGACAAAAACCTTGGGCGGTACGGCCAGCAAAAGAATGATCGACACCATCTGCGCGGTGGTTTTCACCTTGCCGATGTAAGAAACGGCCACACTGGCCCGGCTGCCGATTTCAGCCATCCACTCCCGGAGGGCGGATATCACGATCTCGCGGCCGATGATGACAATGGCCGGCACGGTGAGAAACAGGCTGTGATGCTCTTCCACCAGAACGGCCAGGGCGACGGCGACCATCAGCTTGTCGGCGACAGGGTCCAGGAACGCACCAAAGGGTGTGGTCTGGTCCAGTTTGCGCGCCAGGTAGCCGTCAAGCCAGTCGGTCGCGGCAGCCAGGGCAAAGATGGCCGCGCTGACGATATAACTCCACCCCGCAGGCAGATAAAAAATTACGACGAATACCGGAATCAGGACAATCCGTGACAACGTGATTATGTTTGGTAGGTTCATGTTCCCTCACTCATTGTGCAGTGCCGCGTAAATCGACTCGGCCAGGGTTTTACTAATGCCTTTGACCTTGGCGATTTCGTCAATGCCCGCTTTGCGAATTTCCTGTATGCCACCGAAATAGTGAATCAGCTCACGCCGGCGTTTGGCGCCGACACCCTCTATGCCTTCTAGGCTGGATGTCCGCCGTTTCTTATCGCGACCTTTGCGATGACCGGTGATGGCAAAGCGATGGGACTCATCCCGTATATGCTGAATCAAATGCAACGCCGGCGAATCCGCCGGAACACGATAAATATCGCCCGTCAAGGCATCGATCAGCTGTTCCATCCCCGCCCGCCGGGTGACGCCTTTGGCAACGCCGATCAAGGGGATGTCATCAATACCCAGACTGTCAAAAACTTCCCGGGCGATGGTGAGCTGGCCTTTGCCGCCGTCAATAAAAACCAGATCCGGGCGCTTACCCTCCCCGGTCATCATGCGCTTGTAGCGCCTGGTGAGAACCTGACGCATGGCGCCGTAGTCATCCCCGGCGGTCTCGCCTTCAATATTATACAGGCGGTAATCGCCTTTCAGGGGTCCATTCTCGTCGAAAACAACGCAGGATGCGACGGTATTTTCGCCATGGCTATGGCTGATGTCGAAACATTCCATGCGGCTCGGGGTTTCTGCCAGATTCAGGAGATCCTTCAGCGCCAACAAGCGTCGATAGACGGTTTCCTTGCTGGCCAGGTGGGTAAGCAGCGTTTGCCGGGCGTTGGTGGAGGCCAGCTCAAGCCATCGACGACGCTCGCCCCGGACGTTCTGGCGCACCCGTGTATCTCTTCCGGCCGATTCGGTGAGTGCGGCTGACAGGAGCTCCTGCCCCTCCACTTCAACCGGCACAAGCACCTCGCGCGGGAGTTCCTGCTGGGTATTGCCGCCAAAATAGAACTGGCCCAGGAAGGCGCTTAAAAGCTCCGGCTCGGATTGCTCAATGGAGTAACGAGGAAAGTAATCCTTGGTGCCCAATACCCGCCCGCCCCGGACGATGATCACGACAATGCAAACCACGCCGGCATCCTGGGCCAGCGCGATGACGTCCGCATCACCGCCCTCGCCATGCACGGATTGCTGCTCCTGCACGTGGCGCAAGTGATCAATCTGATCGCGGCAGGACGCGGCTTTTTCGAACTGGAGCTCCTTTGCGGCGGCGTCCATTTCTTTCATCAGATTGTTAATGATGACCGGGTTCTTGCCCTCCAGGAAAAGCGAAGCATGGCGCACATCGCGCTGGTACTCCTCGGGTGAGATGTAGGCAACGCAGGGGGCGGTGCAGCGGTTAATCTGATACTGCAGGCACGGTCGAGCCCGGTTACGAAAAAAGCTTTCACTACAGTTTCTTATGCGGAAAACCTTTTGTAAAACATTAAGGCTTTCCTTGACTGCCCCAGAGCTGGGAAAAGGACCGAACCAGGTACCCTTGGCCTTTTTCGTGCGGCCACGCCGGAAGGTCAGCGACGGGTAATCAGTGTGAGAGGATAAATAAATATAGGGATAAGACTTGTCGTCCCGAAGCAGAATATTATAGGGCGGACGAAGCGACTTGATCAGATTCTGTTCAAGCAGCAGGGCTTCAGTTTCGCTCCCTGTGATGGTGACCTCAATGGTGTGGATGCGCGAGACCAGGGCTTCGGTTTTCGGGGCCAGGCCGGACTGGCGGAAATAACTGGCAACACGTTTCTTGAGGTTGCGGGCCTTGCCCACGTACAGGACCTCTCCGGCGGAATCCATCATTCGATAGACCCCGGGGCGTTCGGTCAACTGCTTGAGAAAGGCTTTGGTGTCAAAACCCCGAACCGGCGCTTCAGACCCTGTCGGCATCAAGCAATCCAAATCGAACAGCCATCAAGGTAAGTTCCACATCACTGGAAATTTCCAGTTTCTCAAAGATGCGGTAGCGATAGCTGTTGACGGTCTTGGGACTGAGGCACAGCTTGTCGGAGATATCCTGGACCTTCTGGCAAGTCACCACCATCATGGCGATCTGCAGCTCCCGCTCTGAAAGGCGATCAAACACGGAGTCCCGATCATCAGCGCCGTTATCGCCGACTTGTTTCAGAGCCATTTTCTGGGCGATTTCCGGGCTGATATAACGCTGTCCGGAATGCGCCATCCGAATGGCACGCACCATTTCTTTTACATCGGCACCCTTGGTGATATAAGCCGTGGCGCCGGCCTGCATCACTCGGGTGGGATAGGGGTCGTCGGCACAGGCCGTAACCACGATCACCCGGATGGCATCGTTAATACGCAAAATCCGTCGGGTGGCTTCAAGCCCGCCAATGCCCGGCATGCGGATATCCATCAAGACAATATCCGGTGAGCCCTCTCGCACGGCGTCGATGGCCTCCTCTCCCGAAGCGACCTGACCGATGACGTCAATATCCGAGTTGTCGTCCAGCATCCGGGTTATGCCGGAGCGGACTAACTCATGGTCATCAACAACCAGTACCCTAATCAAAATACACCTCTCGGAGGGCTAAAATGTGTCGGTAACAGCCGGTTAGTGTAACGTTTTCCGCAGGCAAGGGGTAGATTTGGAACCGGTGCTTCTGCCTTTGCCCCGAAGCGCTGACAGAACTCGCTGTCAGCCCGGCTTATGATCAAGGCCGGCGTTATTTTCGACAGGATCAAACCAGACCACCAGATCCCCCCGACGGACAGCGGTCATGACTCGGTCCCGCTCCGATAAAGGCAACTCCGTTTCATTGGTGCCGTGAAACCGGGTGCAATATTCATCCACCAGTCCGTCCAGCTGTTCCTGGGTGAGCAGATCGGTATCCACCACGAAGGGCGCCTCACGGGGATCCTGTTCTGGCTCCTTTTCATGTTCATTCATCGTGTTCACGCTCTGTCAGCCATTTACAAGACAGGGTATCCTAGCCCCGCGACAACAAAAACCCGCGCTTGCCCTATCTCGCCATTAACCCCGGATGGTCGCGGGCGCGCTTCTCTCATCACCCGACTGAATAATTGAGCAGACCTTGACCGCCCTCTCCATATTTCGGCTTACGCTTCCGGTGCTCTTCGGCTACGTGCCGCTTGGTATGGCCTTTGGCGTGCTTTTCACCTCTCAGCTGGATTACAGCTGGTGGGTTGCACCGGTGATGGGGATTGTCATTTTCGCCGGCGCCGGCCAGATCCTGGCGGTCAGTCTGCTTGCCGCCAAGGCAGAGCTGATGGCCGTTTTCATTGCCATGCTGGCGCTTAATTCTCGTCATGTGTTTTATGGTTTATCCCTGCTTGGGCATTTTTCAGGGGCGGGCTGGCGCAAGCTGTACCTGGTATTCGGCCTGACGGACGAAACCTACTCCCTCCTGACCAGCCGCCACAGAAGCTCAGACCGGGAAGAAGAGCAACGCACGGATGCACTCATCACCCTGTTTAACCAGGCTTACTGGGTACTCGGCTGCGGTTTGGGCGCCTGGTTGGGCTCAACCGTCAAATTTGACAGCACCGGAATCGAATTCGCCCTGGTAGCGTTGTTCCTGGTTCTGGCCATCGAACAATACCGGGCCATTCGACGACAGCTGCCATTCTGGGTTGGAGCCGCCGGCGCCGGCCTCGCTGTTACTCTGTTACCACAAGCCCACCAACTGATCGGTGCCATCCTGGTAGCGACCCTGGCTCTGCTGATTAATTACCGCCTGACCACAACCCGGCGCCTTGAAACAGGGGATCGTCCCCATGGATGAATCCCTCTATCTTGCCGCTTTTATTGCCGTCAGCGCGGTCGCCACGTTTCTGACGCGGGCAACGCCGTTCCTTTTCCTCTCCCGCCATAGCAACCACCCCTTCATTCTGCACCTGGGACGTTATCTCCCGGCCGCGGTAATGTGCTTGCTCGTCGTCATTTTCCTCCTCCGCTCCGCTCAGTGGCAGGCCCCGCTGTTTGGGGCGGATGCCGTGCTGCCGAGCGCCCTCGTCATCCTTCTCCAACTGTGGCGACACAACGCTCTTTTATCCATCGTTGCCGGTACGTTAACTTATATGGGTATCCAACAAATTTAAGGAACATTCCATGAGTCACGAACGCTGGCAGCTTCTGATTGAAGGACATGTGCAGGGAGTCTCATACCGGGCGGGGGCTGAAACAACGGCCCGCCAACTTGGCATCAAGGGCTACGTAAAAAACCTACCGGATGGTCGGGTTGAGGCGGTCGCCGAAGGCGCGCCAGAAACCTTGAAGCAATACGTCGACTGGTGCTGGCAAGGCTCCCCCGCCGCCAGAGTAGAAAACGTGACAGTCGAAAAAACCGGAGCAACCGGAGAATTCGATCAATTCACCAGCTACTGACCCTTTGGCACGTCGTTTTTCAGCTTGGGTGTTGCCAAACTAACCCAAACCCATTAAAGTCTGCGCCCTCAGATCAGCACGCCGATCTGAAACAGGTTATTGGAGAGGTGGCCGAGTGGCTGAAGGCGCACGCCTGGAAAGCGTGTAACGGGAAACCGTTCGAGGGTTCGAATCCCTCTCTCTCCGCCAAATCTGCTTTATTATCAAATAGTTATAGCAGGTTTTTTAGCGTACCGTATTACCTACCTATCAACCCCATAATGGTCAGGTTTTGTACGATCATTAACGGGATTTAATGTAAACCGCTCGCAATGGATGCCCAGCGGTGCGCCACACTGCCTAGTGGTGTGACTGTCAGGAGAGACTGGCACCATTCCTGTTTAGTCGATCTCTCTCGGGTTCAATCAGTTTCAAAAGCGGCTTCCTTCCGTCCATGACGCCCACGACGCCAACGTCAGCGATTACAGCGCCCACCATGTAGACGCCAGGGCCTAGGCGGTTGTACTTGTCCAGGATCATGCAGCGCCAGGATTCAATATCCAGTAACACGCCCTTAGCGTCAGGCAAGCGGCGAATGATTCGGCGGTCGGCAATGCCCAGCCATAGGCTGTACTCAATGCCGGTGCTCGTTACAATACCCACCTGATCGAACGTTGCCCGCTCGTCGAGGGTGGCGTACACCATGTTATGCCATCTGCGAAATTCCATGCAGCAAACTATCCTGTATATACGTACAGTTTAAAGTGTTTTAATGGTGGAATCAGCGGGGCGCGGCTACGATGGTGATGCATGAAAGGATGGTGCGAGAAATGAATGTCAGAAAATAGCCAAACGATCGTAAAGCGGGTAAGAGATAAAATTCAGTCTCTGCATCCGCAAAATCGACCTAAAACCAGAGCCGACTTAGATAAACGATTCAGGCAGTCTATCCACTATGCTGTAGGTGAGACATTCAAACATGCTGAAAAAAAGGAAAAATCAGCTATTGAGGTTGCGGACCAGTTATTGGATAACGATCTAAATCAGCAGAACGTTTACACGCAGTTTAGAGACGGAATTGGAGCACTTTACGCGCAGGATGAGCTAATTAGAGACGAATTAAATCAACTAAAAACCGTCGAAAATGCTCAGGGCAGGCGGAATGCTGTTTGGCGCTTTGTGAGCACGCTTGCAGTGGGTGGCGCTATCCTTGTGATCTATGCCGTAGCAGGCTGGCTAGATATTGCTTTACCGCTCT
>JAGXLV010000052.1 GCA_018334495.1 Oleiphilaceae bacterium | reverse complement strand
TACGGGGGGCGGTGTTGGGCTTGGTTTGGTTTTTGTTTGTTGCTTTTCGCGGTTGAAACCGCTCCTACGCTTGGCGGTGTTTGGTAGGAGCGGCTTTAGCCGCGATTTTTGGGTTTTGTTGGTGTTTATTGGTTGGCGTGGAGCTCTTCGTTGAGTTCGACGGCGCTTTTGTTGCTTCTGCACTCTACTGCGCCGCTTTGGCTGTTGCGGCGGAAGAGGAGGTCGGTTTTGTTGGCCAGGTCGCGGGCTTTGACGACTTCCACCAGGGTGTTGCTGTCGTCCAGCAGGGCGACTTTGGTGCCGGCGGTGATGTAGAGGCCGGCTTCGACGGTGCAGCGGTCGCCCAATGGGATGCCGATACCGGAGTTGGCGCCAATCAGGCAGTTTTCGCCCACGGCGATGATGATGTTGCCACCGCCGGAGAGTGTGCCCATGGTGGAGCAGCCGCCGCCAAGATCGGAGCCCTGGCCGACAATAACGCCTGCCGAGATGCGGCCTTCGATCATGCTCTTGCCTTCGGTGCCGGCGTTGAAGTTGATGAAACCTTCGTGCATCACGGTGGTGCCTTCCCCGACGTAGGCGCCCAGGCGGACACGGGCGGTGTCGGCGATCCGGACGCCCTTGGGCACCACGTAATCGGTCATCTGGGGAAATTTGTCGACGGATTTCACTTCCAGGGTACGGCCTTCGATGCGGGCGCGCAGCTGGCGGTCGGACAGCTCGTCAAGGTCGATGGCGCCTTCGTTGGTCCAGGCCAGGTTCGGCAGCTTGCCGAAAATGCCGTCCAGCTTCAGGCCGTGGGGCCTGGCCATACGATGGGATATGAGGTGCAGCTTGAGGTAGACCTCGGGCGTGCTGGTGGCGGTGTCGTCGCTTTCCAGCAGGGTGACCACCACGGGCCTTACGCTGCTGGCGGCCCTGATGGCAATATTCGCCTGGTCGCTGAAGCCGGCTTTGCCGAAGCTTTCGGCCAGGCTTTTAAGCTGGCCCGGGTTGACCGGCAGGGCTTCGTTGCCACCGCTGTAACCGATTGACTCGGCGACAATTTCCACCAGTTTTGCGTCCGGCGTGTACACCGGTTGCTGGTAAAACACTTCCAGCCAGTCGCCCTGTTTGTTCTGGGTTCCGATGCCGATTCCGAATGCAAAGCTCATGGTATGGGGTACTCCTTGAAATAAGGTTGTGTTTGTCCGCGGCCCGGTCGGTGTTCAGGTGGTCCGATCGGCTCTCAATTTTTGCGCCCAGTCGTCGGCGTTGAAGCCCACCATCAGGTCGCTGCCAAGTTCAACCACGGGGCGTTTAATAACGGACGGGTTGTCCAGCATGATCTGGCGGGCAGTGTCGGCGCCTATGTTATCACGAACGCTTTCCGGCAGTTTGCGCCAGGTGGTGCCGCGGCGGTTAATTAATGGCTCCCAGCCGACAAGCGCCTGCCAGCGTTCGATCAGCGGCAGGCTGATGCCGTCTTTCTTGAAATCATGGAAGTCGTAGGCAATGCCGGCCTTGTCCAGCCATTGGCGGGCTTTCTTGACGGTGTCGCAGTTTTTGATGCCGTAGACTTTCATGAAACCGGGGCTCCGTCATGGTCTTTTACAAACCGGACGATGCGCTCGGCCGCCTCGACGCATTCGGCCAGGGGTGCCACCAGCGCCAGCCGCACCCGGTTTTCCCCGGGATTATAACCATCGATGGTGCGCGACAGGTACCGGCCGGGCAGCACGTGTACGTTTTGCTGGGCGGACAGTTCCTTGGCGAAGGTTTCGTCGTCCATGGGCGTGTGTGGCCAGAGGTAGAAGCCGGCATCCGGGAAATCCACCTCCATGACCTGGCGCAGGATGGGCACCACCGCCTTGAATTTGGCGCGATAGGCGGCGCGGTTCTCGCGGACGTGATCTTCGTCCTGCCAGGCGGCGATGCTGGCCAGCTGGTGCTGGATGGGCATGGCGGAACCGTGATACGTCCGAAAGCGCAGGTATTCCTTCAATACGCCGGCATCACCGGCGACGAATCCGGACCTCAGTCCGGGCAGGTTGCTGCGTTTGGACAGGCTGTGAAACACGATGCAGCGGGCATAATCGTCGCGGCCCAGGGCAGCGCAGGTCTGGAGCAGGCCCTCGGGCGGGCAACGCTCATCCGGGTAGAGTTCGGAGTAGCATTCGTCCGAGGCGACGATGAAATCGTATCGGTCGGCCAGGGCGATGACATCCGCCAGAGTCTGCCGTGGGATAACGGTACCGCTGGGGTTGCCGGGGGAGCACAAAAACAGGATCTGGCAGTTCTGCCAGACGGACGCGGGCACGCCTGCGAAATCCGGAATAAAGCCGTTGCTGGCGTCGCAGGCCAGGTAATGGGGCGTGGCTCCGGCCAGCAGGGCGGCGCCCTCGTAGATCTGATAGAAGGGGTTGGGGCTGACCACAGTGGCGGCCCGGCTGCTGTCCACCACGGACTGCACCAGAGAAAAAATACCTTCACGGGTGCCGTTGACCGGCACGATATGTTGCTCCGACGTCAATGTGCCCGGCGTCAGTCCGAAGCGTCGGGTGGCCCAGGCGGCAATGGCCTCACGCAGTTCGTCGGTGCCCCGGGTGGTGGGGTAGTTGGCCAGCCGGTCCAGGTTGTCGGCGATCACCTGTTTGACGAACGGCGGTGACGGATGCTTGGGCTCGCCAATGCCCAGGGCGATGGAGCTGAGCCCTTCGGGTGGTTTAACGCCGGCCTTGAGCTGGCCCAGTTTCTCGAAGGGGTAAGGGTGTAATCGCGAAAGATTGGGATTCATTGAATGTCATCCAGCATTTTGCACAGGTCGTGTCGAAGGGCCTCGCAAACCCCGGGGTCGCTCAGGGGTTCGCCCTGCTCGTCAGTGACGAAGAAAACGTCCTCCACCCGTTCGCCCAGGGTGGCGATTTTGGCCGTGGCCACGCGCACCCGGTGTTCCAGAAAGACCTGCCCGATACGGGCCAGCAGGCCGGCCCGGTCCGGCGTGATCACTTCCAGTACGGTGCGCTGGTTAAAGGTATCGTTGGAAAAGGTGACCTCGGTGGGAAACATGAAGTGTTTTAACTGCCGGGGCGTGCGCCGCTCGATGATGTCGGGGTAGTCCTCCGGGTCGTCGAGTTCTTCGATCAGGCGTTCGCGCACCCGCTCCCGGCGCTCCGGGTCCAGGCCCAGGGGCTGGTCCTGTTCGTCCAGCACCACGTAGGAGCTGATCGAGTAGGGCCCGTCGCTGGTGCTGATGCGAGCATCGACGATGTTCAGGTTGAGCTGCTCCAGCACTGCCGTGGTGGCGGCGAACAGCGCCATGCGATCCTTCATGTAAATGATGATCTGGGTGTAGCCGTCGGTGGGGCCGCCGCGGGTGTCCCGCATCAGAACCAGGGGGTCCTGATGGTCGCCGTGGCGGATGATCGCGGCGGTTTGCCAGGCGATGTCCACGGTGGAATCCTGCAGGAAATAATCCTCGTCGAGGGTCTCCCATACCCGGTCGATCTGCTTGTCCGTCATGTTCTGGGCGTGCAGGATTTCCCGGGCTTCGGATTGCGTGGCCCGCACCCAGTCCATGCGATCCACCGGGTTTTCGTTGCCCTGGCGCAGGGCGCGCTTGGCTTCGATATAGAGTTGGCGCAGCAGTGAAGCGCGCCAGGTATTCCAGAGCTTGGGGTTGGTGGCGCTGATGTCGCACACGGTCATCACGTACAGGTAATCCAGGTGCACCTGGCTGGGCACAGAGCGGGCGAAGGCGTGAATGATGTCCGGGTCCGAGGTGTCCTTGCGCTGGGCGGTCATCGACATCAACAGGTGGTTCTCCACCAGCCAGGAAATCAGTTTGGTGTCCCGGTCGCTCAGGTGATGGGTCCGGCAAAACGCTTCGGCGTCAATGGCGCCCAGTTCCGAGTGGTCGCCGCCACGGCCCTTGGCGACATCGTGAAACAGGCCGGCGATGTAGAGCACTTCGAGTTTCGGTAACCGGTGCACCAGCCGGGAGGCCAGCGGGAACTCGGTACGGGCCTCCGGCCCGTTCATCTGCACCATGTTCCGGATGACCCGGAGCGTGTGGGCATCGACGGTGTAGATGTGGAAAAGATCGTGTTGCATCTGCCCGATGATCTCGCCGAATACGGGCAGATAGCGCCCCAGCACGTGATATTTCTTCATGTAGGACAGCGTTTGGTCCAGGTCGTGCGGGGTCTTGACCAATTCCATGAAGAGGGTGGTGACGGCCAGATCGCTGCGAAAGGCATCGTCGATCAAATGCCGGTGTGCCCGCAGCGAGCGGATGGTGGTGGCGCGAATGCCCTTGATTTCGGGGTGCTGGGCCATCAACAGGAAAATTTCCATGATGGCGTAAGGAGCGTAGGCGAACACCTGGTTGTTGACGGCTTCTATGTAGTGATTGCGAATCTGGAAGCGCTTGTTGAGAGGCCGGATGTCTTCAATGGCGGTCGTGCCCAGGATGGCTTCGTCGTAGTACTGCAGGATGAGATCGGTCAGCTCGGCCAGCGCCAGCACGGTGCGGTAGTAGGCCTGCATCATGATTTCCACACCCAGGCGGTCGTCCTCGTCTTCGTAGCCCAGCATCTGGGCCAGGGCGCGCTGGTAGTTGAATAACAGGCGGTTTTCGTTGCGTTCCGCGATCAACTGGAGGCCGTAGCGCAGGCGCCAGAGAAAGGTTTCACCCTGGAGCATGATCTGGTGTTCTTCTTCGGTGAGAATGCTGAAGCGGGTCAGGTCGGCGGTGCTTTGCAGTCCGAAGTGCCGCTTGGTGATCCAGCCGATGGTCTGGATGTCCCTCAAACCGCCGGGCGAGCCTTTGACGTTGGGTTCGAGGTTGTACTCCGTGTCGCCGTACTTTTTATGGCGGCGCTTCTGTTCGTCCCGCTTGGCGATGAAATATTCCCGGTCCGAGCTGATGTCATCCCCGTAAACGGCCTTGCCCAACTCGGTCCGCAGCTCGTCCGACCCGGAAATGGTGCGGGTTTCGAGCAGATTGGTGAGTATGGTGACGTCTTCCCGGGCGGCCGCTTTGCTTTCGGCAAGGCTGCGCACGCTGTGTCCGATATCGAGCCGCAGGTCCCAAAGCAGGGTCACGAAGCCGCTGAGGTCCTCGTGCCAGTCTTCCGGTATGCCGTTGCGGGTCAGGATCAACAGGTCTATGTCGGAGTGGGGGTGCAGCTCGCCACGGCCATAACCGCCGACGGCCACCAGGGCGATGTCCCCGGAGTCGGCGAAGGGGTAGCGCCGCCAGATCAGCTTCAGTACACGGTCGACGGTTCGGGCGCGGGAGCGAACCAGGTCCCGCACATCGGCGCCGGCCTGAAAGGCGTCGGCGTCGTGCTGATAAGCACGCTGCAGGGCTTCGCGGGCGGCAAGCACCGGGGAGGGGTCGCCGGTGATGCGGGCTTCGAGGGCGGCGTCAGTCACTTAAAGTGTCTCTTCCGTGCGCTTGGTCAGAACCTCATGACCGTCCGCCGTGACCAGAATGGTGTGTTCCCACTGGGCGCTGAGCTTGCGGTCTTTGGTGACCACGGTCCAGTCGTCCGGCAGCAACTTGGTTTCCTTCTTGCCCTGGTTGATCATCGGCTCGATGGTAAAGGTCATGCCTTCCTGCAATTCTAGGCCGGTGCCCGGGCGGCCGTAGTGCATGACCTGGGGTTCCTCGTGGAAGACTTTGCCAATGCCGTGGCCGCAATACTCCCGCACCACCGAGTAGCGGTTTTTCTCGGCATGCTGCTGAATGACATGGCCGATGTCGCCAAGCCGGGCGCCGGGCCTGACCACTTCGATACCTTTATAAAGACATTCCTGGGTGATGCGCGCGAGTCGCTCGGCCGCCACCTTGGGCTCACCGACGAAAAACATCTTGCTGGTGTCGCCGTGGTATTCATCTTTGATGACGGTGACATCGATATTGAGCATGTCGCCGTTCTTCAGCACTTTCTTGTCCGAAGGAATGCCGTGGCAAATAACATGATTCACGGAGGTGCAGACAGATTTCGGAAACCCTTTATAATTGAGAGGCGCCGGAATCGCTTTTTGCACGTCGACAATATAGTTGTGGCAAATGCGGTCGAGCTCTTCTGTGGTAACGCCTGGCTTGACGTAATCGCCGATCATTTCAAGCACTTCCGCCGCCAGCCGGCCGGCAACGCGCATTTTCTCGATTTCTTCCGGCGTTTTGATGGATACCTGCATTTGAATTCCCGTTGATTTGAACCAAACCGCCATTTTAGGGAGGCAGGACGACGGGTACAAGAAAACCGCTTCTTAAACCGGGACAGGTGTTCCTGAAGTACCCCTGGAACCGGTATAATGTAACCAGCCCAGTCGGAAACCGGTAGCGCCGGCTGGCTGCTTTATGGTATAAACGCGCCCGCCGAGCGGTGTTCTTCTGCAGTTTGCAGGGGGCATTTGTCGGCAAATTCGCACACGGGTCGGCACGTTGTCCCAGGGTGCCTGTTTCGACAGGTTGGGGCAATCGGACGCGTGGAGGACTAACCCGAAGCTTACAAAGGTAAATATCATGGCTCAGGTAAACATGCGTGACCTGCTCAAGGCAGGTGCTCACTTCGGTCACCAGACCCGTTACTGGAACCCGAAAATGTCGAAGTATATTTTCGGCGCCCGTAACAAGATTCATATCATCAACCTTGAACAGACTGTCCCTGCCTTCAACGAAGCGCTGGATTTTGTCCAGAAGCTGGCAGAGAACAAAAACAAGGTTCTGTTCGTCGGCACCAAGCGTGCAGCCGCCAAGATCGTAAAGGAAGAGGCCGATCGTGCGGGCCAGCCTTACGTCAACCATCGCTGGCTGGGCGGTATGCTGACCAACTACAAGACGATTCGTCAGTCGATCCGCCGTTACCGCGATCTGGAAGCCCAGAAAAAAGACGGTACCTTCGACAAGCTCACCAAGAAAGAAGCGCTTGAGCGTACCCGTGAAATGGACAAGCTTGAGCGCGGCATTGGCGGCATCAAGGATATGGGCGGCCTGCCGGATGCCCTGTTCGTGATCGACGTGGATCATGAGCGGATCGCCATCAAGGAAGCCAACAAGCTTGGTATTCCGGTTATCGGTATCGTGGACACCAACAGCGACCCGGACGGCGTTGATTACGTCATCCCGGGCAACGATGACGCCATTCGCGCGATCCAGATTTACGTGAAAGCCGTTGCCGATACCTGTACTGAAACCGCTCAGGCTGGTACGACGCCTGACGAGTTTGTAGAAATCAGTGAAAGTGCCGAAGGTGCTGCGCCTGCGGCTGAATAAGCCGCCGGTACTGTTCCTGGCCCGATTCCGTATGACGGAGTCGGGTCATGCAGGCAGAAGCGGCTGATGCCGTTTGCACAGAGAGGGGCCGCGGTGTGAATTCCGGTCCCTTTTCTTTAGCTAAGAATCCGCTTTTCAGTCTGTAGGCAAACGGCCGCGCTGCCGTAGCAACAAACATTGTGTCCGTTTTGGCGGGCACAAATTCCCGGATTAGTGACATATTAAGAGGATTGAACATGGCTGCAATTACCGCTGCAATGGTCAAGGAACTGCGTGATCGTACCGGTCTTGGCATGATGGAGTGCAAGAAAGCACTGGTCGAGGCTGGTGGTGATGTCGAGGCTGCAATCGAAGAAATGCGTAAATCATCCGGCCTCAAGGCGGCCAAGAAAGCTGGCCGTACCGCCGCCGAGGGCGTGTCCCTGGTAAAAGTTTCGGATGACAATACCCGCGCGTTCCTGTTGGAAGTAAACTCCGAAACCGACTTTGTCGCCCGTGACGAAAACTTCCTGGGTTTTGCCCGCGAGGTTCTGGACACCGCTTTCGAGAAAAACGAAACCGACGTGGCCAAGTTGATGGCCGGTGAGCTTGAATCCAAGCGTGAAGCTCTGGTTCAGAAAATCGGCGAGAACATCACCGTGCGTCGTGCGATCAAGGTTGAAGGCCCGGTTGTCGAGGGTTATGTCCACAGCACCAACAAGATCGCCGCAGTGGTCGCCCTGACGGGTGGTACACCGGAAGTGGCTCGCGATGTTGCCATGCACGCCGCGGCTGTGAACCCGCGTGTGGGCAGGACCGAAGAGATGCCCCAGGACGAAGTCGAGAAGGAAAAGGATATTATCCGTTCCCAGCCCGACATGGCCGGTAAGCCGGCTGAAATCGTCGAGAAGATGATGGCGGGTCGTATCAAGAAGTTCCTCAAGGAAAACAGCCTTGTGGAGCAGCCCTTCGTGAAGAATCCGGAGCAGACCGTGGGCGAGCTGCTGAAGAGCGCCGGCGCAGAACTGGCAAGCTTTGTTCGCCTGGAAGTCGGTGAAGGCATATACCGGGAAGAGGTGGATTTTGCCGCTGAAGTCGCGGCGGCTGCCGGTACTGGCAAGTCCTGATCTTCGTGTTGCAGTGTCCGGTCAGCGAGTTGCGCACTTGCGGTTCGCTGATCGGTCACCGTTGAATCCGCCACGTCGGCCGGGCCTGTTGCCGGTTGTCGTGGCTGGTTTGTATCTGAGATGCCCCTTTCCCACTTCGCTCGCGGCAGGGTCGGGAGAGGGGTATGTCAGATACAAGTCCGGCCAGTCGGCGGCTGAATCCCCGTCAGGTCAGTCACCGTGCCATCGTCCTGACGGACGTCGTGAAGAAGGGGACATAGCTCCATGCCGAAATCATTCACCACCCAACCCAGATACAAGCGCGTATTGCTCAAACTCAGTGGCGAAGCCCTGATGGGCGATCATGATTTTGGCATTGACCCCAAAGTTCTCGATCGCATGGCGCTGGAAATCGGTGCACTCATCGGCATTGGCGTTCAGGTGGGCCTGGTGATTGGTGGTGGTAACCTGTTTCGGGGCGCGGCCCTGAATGCGGCCGGTATGGACCGGGTTACCGGGGATCACATGGGCATGCTCGCCACCGTCATGAACGGTTTGGCGATGCGGGATGCCCTTGAGCGCTCCAATATTCGCACCCGTGTTATGTCGGCTATTCCCATGAGCGGCGTGGTGGAGCCCTACGACCGGCGTCGCGCCCTGCGTGATTTGAAAGACGGCGATGTGGTGATCTTCTGTGCCGGAACGGGCAACCCCTTCTTCACTACGGATTCGGCCGCTTGTCTGCGCGGTATCGAAATCGAGGCAGATGCGGTTCTGAAAGCGACCAAGGTTGATGGCGTCTATTCCGCTGACCCGGTGCTGGATCCCACCGCGGAAAAGTATGAGCGGCTGACCTACGACGAAGTTCTGGATAAGAAACTGGGCGTGATGGATCTGACGGCCATTTGTCTCTGTCGGGACCAGGCCATGCCGGTGCGGGTGTTCAATATGAACAAGCCTGGCGTACTTACCCGTATCGTGGTTGGGGAAAATGAGGGTACTCTGATTGAAGCCGACACTGTCCCTGTCCTGGAAAGTGAGGCGCCCGTTTAAACTATCGGTTGCGGACAAACGACACACGTTTGGTTCATGTTTAACGAATTGAGGATATTCAAGTGATTGATGAAATAAAGTCTGACGCTGACAAGCGCATGAAGAAAAGCCTGGAAGCACTCAAATCGGCTTTTAACAAAATCAGGACTGGCCGCGCGCACCCTTCGATTCTGGACAGCGTGATGGTCAACTACTACGGTCAGGATACGCCACTCAAGCAAGTTGCCAGCATCAATGTGGAAGATAATCGCACGCTGGCGGTGTCACCTTATGAAAAGAGCATGACCCCGGCCATCGAGAAGGCCATTATGTCCGCCGACCTGGGCTTGAACCCCTCGGCCACCGGCGACATGATTCGCCTGCCCATGCCGATGCTCACCGAGGAAACCCGGAAGGACATGGCCAAGCAGGCCAAGGCCGATGCCGAGCACGCCCGGGTGTCGGTGCGTAACGCCCGCCGTGACGCCAACAGCGAGCTCAAGGATTTGCTGAAAGAAAAAGAGATCAACGAAGACGAAGAGCGGCAGGGCGAGGAACAGATTCAGAAACTGACCGACCAGTACATTGCTGAAATCGATAAGCAGCTCAAAGCCAAAGAAGCCGACCTTATGAAGGTCTGACGTTAGGGGTTTGTGTTTGCATCAATACGGCAGTAACAGTCAATGAGCCAGTCATAATCGAATCTCTGGCTTGGCAGGGGATGGCATGACGGAAAGCGTATCTGCCGGGCCGCCGGCTGCCAGAACAACGGCTGTCAGTAACGGTAAAGGCCCGAAGCACGTGGCGATTATCATGGATGGCAACAACCGGTGGGCCAAGGCCCGTCGCCTCGCCGGCGTGGCCGGGCATAAAGCGGGGGTCAATTCTGTCAGGGCTGTGGTGGAAACCTGTGCCCGGGAAGGGGTTGAAGTGCTGACCCTGTTTGCGTTTTCCAGCGAGAACTGGCGCCGCCCGGCAGAGGAAGTGTCAGCGCTGATGCGGCTGTTCCTGTTCGCGCTTCAGCGGGAAGTCAAGAAATTGCACCGCAACAATATCCGGTTGCGAATTATCGGCGATCGCTCGGCGTTCTCGCACCAGTTGCAGGAGCGCATGGCCCACGCTGAGGAACTCACTAAAAATAACACCTTGATGACGCTGGTGATCGCCGCCAATTATGGCGGGCACTGGGATATTACCCAGGCCACCCGCAAGATCGCATCGCTCGTGCAGGCTGGCAAATTAATGCCCTCGGATGTGACTGACGAGTTGGTTGAGCGTCATCTGTGTGTTGGCGACCTGCCCATGCCGGACTTGCTGATCCGCACGGCGGGCGAGCAACGCATCAGCAATTTCATGCTGTGGCATCTGGCGTACACTGAGTTCTATTTTTCCAGTGTCTACTGGCCGGATTTCCGTGAGCCACAGATGCGTGACGCCCTCAAGGCTTTTGCCGGCCGCCAGCGTCGTTTTGGTCAGACTGATGAACAGATTGCCAGTCAGGCTCTCCCAAAATAATGACAATAGAGCGATTTGCCCTGTGCTTAAAACCCGCATTATTACGGCGCTGATTCTCGCCCCGATTGCCATTGGCGGTTTGTTTTTCCTGCCGCCTCTCGGATTTGCCGTGTTTACCGCTGCCATCGTCTGTATCGGGGCATGGGAGTGGTCGAACATGGCAGGGCTGACAGGTCAGGCAGAGCGTCTTGGCTATGCTGCCCTGATGGCCGTGGTGTTGTTCGGCTTGCTGCATGTGCACGCAGTTGTCGTGCTCTGGGTGGCGCTGGCGTGGTGGGTCCTGTGTTTCATTCTTGTGCGCAGCTACCCGGGCAGCTCCCATTATTGGCAGTCGCGGGCGGTTCGCGCTCTGCTGGGCTTCCTGGTGCTTGTGCCTGCCTGGGTCGGCCTCAATCATCTGCGGACCGGTGCGGTTGAGTTCGGTGCCGTGTCCAGTGGTCTGTCGATGATCCTTTATGTCTTCTTCATCGTTTGGGTCGCCGATATTGGTGCCTATTTCGCCGGCCGGGCTTTCGGCAAGGCCAAGCTTGCACCCCGGGTCAGTCCGGGCAAATCCTGGGCCGGTGTCTGGGGCGGACTGGTTGCAGTGGCGGTGCTGGCGGTCATAGCCGGGCTGGTGGTGGATGCCAGCAAACCGGAAATACTGCTGCTCGTACTGGTAAGCCTGATTACCGGTCTGGTTTCCGTGCTGGGTGACTTACTGGAGAGCATGTTCAAGCGCTTTCGCGACATCAAAGACAGCAGCCAGTTGTTGCCGGGCCACGGTGGTATCCTTGACCGTATCGACAGCCTGACCGCTGCCATACCACTTTTCGCCTTGCTGGTCACTTTACTGGGCTGGCTTCAACCGGGTAGCCTTTAATGCGCCATATCACGCTTCTGGGGGCGACCGGGTCGATTGGCCTCAGCACTCTTGATGTGATTCGCCGTCATCCTGACCGGTTTGTTCTTCACGCCCTCACGGCCAACAGCCAGGCCGACGCCATGGCATCCCTGTGCCTTGAGTTCCAGCCCCGGGTCGCAGTGATGGCCAATGCCGCAGCCGCCGAGCGTTTGCAGGGGCTGCTTGTCGGGCAATGCGACACTGAGGTTCTGGCCGGCCCGGCGGCGCTTTGTCTGGCGGCTGAGGCGCCTGAAGTGGATACGGTGATGGCTGCCATTGTGGGCGCCGCCGGTTTGCCTGCGACGCTGGCCGCGGTGCGGGCCGGCAAGCGGGTGTTGTTGGCGAACAAGGAAGCCCTGGTCATGTCCGGGCAACTGTTCATGGATGCGGTTGCCGCCTCCGGGGCCGAGCTGTTGCCCATAGACAGCGAACATAACGCCATTTTCCAGTGTCTGCCGCCGTCCCGTGCCAGAAATCTGGATAATGACGGGGTGCGCCGGATTCTTCTGACCGCCTCCGGCGGCCCTTTCCGGACCCACAGCGCGGCGGCTCTGCGCCAGGTATCACCGGCCCAGGCTTGCGCCCATCCCAATTGGTCCATGGGCCGGAAAATTTCGGTTGACTCCGCTACCCTGATGAACAAAGGGCTGGAGTTGATTGAGGCATGCTGGCTGTTCAATACCAACCCCGACCGTATTGAAGTCCACGTGCATCCGGAGAGCATTATCCATTCCATGGTCGAGTACGTGGATGGCTCGGTGCTGGCGCAGCTGGGCAGCCCGGATATGAGAACGCCGATTGCCAATGGCCTGGCGTGGCCGGACCGTATTGATGCCGGCGTGGAATCGCTCGATTTGTTCGCACTCGGCCGTTTCAATTTCGAGCGCCCTGACCCGGAGCGGTTTCCCTGCCTGCGGTTGGCAGCGGAAGCGTTCAAGGCGGGGGGCACGGCGCCGGCTGTGCTCAATGCTGCCAATGAGGTAGCGGTGGCCGCGTTTCTTGATACAACGCTGTGTTTTGCCGATATCCCCGTTATCATAGAGCGTACGCTGACGGCGATAACCACTGTGGCGGCGGACAGTTTTGACACCATTTTTTCCCAGGACCAGGCCGCACGTCTGGTTGCCAGCGAACAGATCGCCCGAATGGATGTATAACAGGCAGAGTGAAAACTGCCTGACCTGACGCTTTCTGATGTTGATCCAATCTTGTGGACAGTGACGCTATGCAAATAGTACAGACCGTTCTGGCGTTGATCGTGACTCTGGGTATTCTTGTCACGATTCACGAATTCGGCCACTTCTGGGTGGCCCGGCGCTGTGGTGTGAAGGTGCTGCGATTTTCCGTAGGCTTTGGCAAGCCGCTGTACTCACGCTATGACCGTCACGGTACCGAGTATGCCGTGGCCGCCATTCCGTTGGGTGGTTACGTCAAAATGCTCGATGAACGGGAAGGCCCGGTTCCGGAAGATCAGCGCCACCAGGCCTTTAACACCAAACCGCCGGGCAAGCGGATTGCCATCGCGGCCGCCGGGCCGGCGGCCAATTTTATATTTGCGATTGTGGCCTACTGGCTGCTGAGTGTGGTGGGTTTTTCGGTCATGGCGCCGGTGGTGGGCCAGGTTGCAGAGAACTCCATTGCCGAGCGCATGGGGCTGTCCGAAGGCATGGAAATCCATGAGGTGGATGGTCGGCGGGTTACCTCCTGGCGCGACATCAATATGCGCTTGCTGGAGCGCACCGGCGAGCAGGGCGCGATAAGCTTTCAGGTAGCTGAAAACGATCAACGCCAGAACCTGTCGGCGGATCTGGGCGGCTGGCGTCTGGACGAGGAGGCCCCTAACCCTCTGGCCCAGTTCGGCATAGAACCTTTGCGTCCTGACCTTCCGCCGGTGCTGGGCGAAATCGTTGATGCCGGCCCCGCCGCGGAGGCGGGCCTGAAAACCGGTGACAGGATTTTGCGTGTCAGCGGTGAGTCGGTCGATGACTGGTTCGAACTGGTGGAGCGCATTCAGGCCTCGCCCGGCGAAGAGCTGACGCTGACCGTTGAGCGCAACGGTACGACTCGGGAGGTATCGGTTACACCTGCGACGGCTCAAACCGAAGCGGGTCAGCAGGTCGGGCGCATTGGCGCAGGGGTCAGCCAGGTTGACTGGCCGGAGGAATTGCAGCGGGATGTGCGCTACGGTCCTGTGGCGGCCATTCCCCAGGCGTTTTCGGAAACCTGGGCTGACTCCCGTCTGACGCTGGTGGCCATCCAGAAGATGTTCACAGGCCTGCTGTCGCCCACAAACCTGAGCGGGCCGATTACCATCGCGCGAGTCGCCGAGGCCAGCGTCAGTTCAGGCTTTGAGTCGTTTATCCGTTTCCTGGCGTATCTGAGTGTCAGTCTGGGGATACTGAACTTGCTGCCAGTGCCGGTGCTGGACGGTGGCCAGATTGTTTTTTACAGCGTTGAAGCCATCCGCGGAAAGCCGCTCTCAGAGGAGGTTCAGGGCGTAATATTACGAATTGGTATATTAATGATTGTCACTTTAATGGTGTTTGCACTTTACAACGACCTGATGCGGTTGTGAGAATTGCGGGCCCTTTACGCGTGCTAACAGGCGAATTAACGGAATGAGATGTTCTTTAAAAGGTGTGGCCCTTGGCCTGCTGGTAATCGTTGCAGTGTTTCAACCGGCCGTGGCCGATGAATTTGTGGTCTCGGATATCGAGGTTGAGGGTCTTCAGCGGGTGGCGGCTGGTAGCGTTTTTTCTGCGTTTCCTGTCGATATCGGTGAGACCATTGACGAAATTGAGCTCGCCGATGCCATACGGAGCCTTTTTCGAACCGGGCTGTTCACCGACGTTAAAGCGAGTCGCGACGCCAATGTCCTGATTCTGACCGTTAAAGAACGCCCCGCTATCAGCGCGATTGAAATAGAGGGCAACAAGGCCATCGAAACCGATATGTTGAGGGACGCGCTTCGAGGCGCCGGGCTCCAGGAAGGACAGGTCTTCCGGCGGGCGACCCTGGAGCGGCTGGAGCTTGAAATTCTGCGTTCTTATGTGGGGCAGGGGCGTTATAACGCCCGGGTCGAGACCTCCGCTGAAGAACTGCCCCGTAACCGGGTCAAAGTGCGCCTGGACATCAATGAAGGTCAGGTGGCCTCGATTCGGCACATCAATATCATCGGTAACGAAAATTTTGACGATTCGACCTTACGGGATCTCTTTGAACTGGACACCAAGGGCTTATGGTCCTGGTTTACCAACACTGACAAATACGCCCGCGCCCGGTTAAGTGGTGATCTCGAATCCCTGCGCTCTTTTTACCTGAATCGTGGCTACCTTGATTTCAGCGTCGAGTCCAGTCAGGTGTCGATTTCGCCGGACAAGCAACAGGTGTTTATCGCCATCGCGGTGAATGAGGGACCGCAGTACACGATTTCCGACATCAAGTTGCGCGGCGATCTGATCGTCGATCCGGATGAAATGCGCGACCTCATTACGCTGGAAGAAGGCGATGTGTTTTCCCGGGAAGCGGTCACCAACACCTCGGAAAGACTCTCCCGGCGGCTGGGGCGCGAGGGCTATACTTTCGCCAACGTTAATCCCGTTCCCGAGACGGCGGATGACAACACCGCGTCGATCACGTTTTTCGTCGAGCCTGGCAAGCGCGCTTATGTGCGCCGTATCAACTTTGAAGGCAACGTTTCCACCCGCGACGAGGTCCTGCGACAGGAAATGACCCAGATGGAGGGCGGCGTGGCCTCCACCGACCGGATTGAAGCCTCCAAGACGCAGCTGAACCGGCTCGGTTTTTTCAGGCAGGTCGATGTGGAGACCGAGCAGGTGCCCGGTACCGACGATCTGGTGGACGTTAATTATCAGGTCGAGGAGCAGCCCACGGGCAGTTTGTCGGCGTCGGTCGGCTTTTCCCAGGTGTCGGGTATTATTCTGGGTGCCAATGTTTCGGAAAATAACTTTTTCGGCTCCGGTAAGCGCGTCTCGGTTGGCGTCAACGTCAGCGACTCCATCAAGAGCGCGAATTTCTCCTATCTGAATCCGTATTACACCGTGGACGGCGTCAGCCGCGGTTTCAGCCTGTTTGCCCGCGAAACCGACTTTGATGACCAGGATATTTCGTCTTTCCTCCTGGACGAGTATGGCGGCGACCTGACGTTTGGCTATCCCATCGACCGGGTTACCCGCCTGAATTTCGGCGTCGGTTTTACCCGCTCGGTGATCGATACGGGCACCTTTACGTCCAGAGAGATTTTTGATTTTATTGAGGAAGAAGGCGATCAGTTTGACAACTTTTTCCTGAATGCGTCCATACGTCGAAGCACACTGAACCGGCGGGTTTTGCCAACATCAGGGGTGAGCCAATCGCTGTCGGCGGACATCGCGGTGCCGGGCAGCGACCTGACGTTTTACAAGCTGAGCCATCGCGCCGATTTCTTTCAGCCCTTAAACGCCGCCGAAAGTTACGTTTTTCACGCCCGAAGTGAAATCGGTTACGGTGATGGTTACGGGGACGACAGCAGCATGCCGTTCTTCGAGCATTTCTTCGCCGGCGGTTTTGGTTCAGTGCGCGGTTATCGCGCAAACTCCCTGGGTAATCGGGCGACCAATCAAGATGAGGACTTGTCAGATCCCGATCCCTTCGGTGGCAGTTTTCTCACAGAAGGCTCGCTGGAGTTGATTGTCCCAACGCCCTTTGTCGGTGATAGCCGGAGTATGCGAACGGCATTCTTCTTCGACGCGGGGCAAGTGTTCGATCCCAAGCGCAACTTTGATTTCGAGCCCGGTGAAATCCGGTTGTCCGCCGGTATTGGTTTTCAGTGGATTACCGCCGTCGGACCCTTATCGTTCAGTCTCGCGAAAGCGCTGAACGATGAGTCTGGAGACGAGACTCAAATATTCCAGTTTTCCCTCGGCCAGAGCTTCTGACGAAGCCGGGATAACACCCTGTTCAATAAGGAGTAAACCGATGTTCAGAGTTTCTTTTTTAACTGGCCTTTTGGCCGTGATGGTTTCTGTCCCCACTCTGGCTGAAACCCGAATCGGTGTCGTGGATCTGCGCAAGGCACTGTTTTCTTCCGAGAACGCTCAGGTGTTCAGTCAGCAGCTACAGCGGGATTTTGCTTCCGAGGAGACCAAGGTCCGGGAAACCCAGGAAGCGGCCCAGAAACTGAAAGACCGTCTGGAAAAAGACAGCGCCATGATGAATGAGTCTGAGCGCCAGCAGCTAACCGCCGAATTTCAGAACAAGGTGCGAGAGTTTAACGGCTTGAAGCAGCGTCTGGATTCTACGGTTGCGAGTCGCAAGCAGGAGTTTCTTGAGGAAGCCCGGCCCGGCGTCGATGCTGCTGTCAGGGAGCTGGTGGATGAGAACAACCTCGACATAATGCTGCCGGCCGAGGCGGTTGTCTTCGCCAAGCCTACGATGGATCTGACCGAATCTTTGCTGGAAAAACTCAATCAGTAAGTTGTCATTGGGCGAGTTCGCATCAGGAAAAGTGGCCGTCCGGGCAAGGACGCCGGGGAAGCTCCGACCAATGTCCTGTTACTCCGGACGGCCCATCTCGGGTATTCTCCCGGCAGCGCGTGGCGCGATCGTTAACAGTCAAACTGCGTGCACCCACGACGGCGCTCAGGTTGGCTCCACAGGATCTCCCGCCGGGCGAAAGAATAGAAAAGAAAAAACAGGTCCGAGGCCAATTTGATGATGTACATTGATGAAATCATGGAACACTTGCCGCACCGATTCCCTTTTTTGCTGGTGGATCGTGTGCTGGAGCTGGAAAAGGGTGTTTCCATTGTGGGCTACAAGAATGTGACCAACAATGAGCAATTCTTTACCGGGCATTTTCCCTCCAAGCCCATCATGCCGGGGGTGCTGATTCTTGAGGCCATGGCGCAGGTGTCGGGCATCCTGGGGTTTGTCACCGTTGGCCGTAAACCATCGGATGGCCTCATCCACTATCTTGCAGGATCCAGCAGTGTGCGATTCAAACGGCCTGTTGTTCCGGGTGATCAACTGCGCCTTGAGTCCCGCCTGCTTTCCGGTAAGCGCGGTTTTTACAAGTTTGCCTGCCGCGCATTGGTGGGCGATGAAATCGTTTGCGTGGCTGAGATATTGACGGCCGAGAGAGAGGGTTAATGGGTTCCCAGCTGTGGTCCGGTGTGCATCCTCAGGCAATTGTCGATCCCTCTGCCAGATTGGGCGAGAACGTCACTGTGGGCCCCTGGAGTTATATCGGGCCGGATGTCGAGATTGGTGAAGGCACTGACATCCTGTCTCACGTAGTTGTGAAGGGCCCCACCATACTTGGCCGGAATAACCGGATTTTTCAGTTTTCGAGCATTGGCGAAGACTGTCAGGATAAAAAATACGCCGGTGAGCCGACCACTCTTGTCGTCGGTGATAATAATACCTTCCGGGAAAACTGCACTATTCACCGTGGCACGGTCCAGGACAAAGGTGAAACGCGCCTGGGCAGTAACAATCTTTTTATGGCCTACGTGCATGTTGCGCACGACTGCCAGATTGGTGACAACGTCGTGCTGGCTAACTGTGCGACCCTCGCCGGCCATGTCATTGTCGGCGATTACGCCATACTTGGCGGCGGTACCATGGTGCATCAGTTTTGTCATATTGGCGCCCACAGTATGTGCGCCGGCGGCAGTATTGTACTGGGGGATCTGCCCGCTTATGTCATGGCCAGTGGCCAGTCGGCCTCCCCTCATGGGATAAACGTTGAAGGGCTCAAACGTCGTGGCTTTGACCGGGAAACCCTCCGGGCACTGCGGCAGGCCTATAAAGTGATCTATCGCCAGGGTTTGACCACCGCCGAGGCGATTGGCGAACTGGACAAGGCCTGCGTTGAGTTTCCCGCATTGTTGACGCTGGTTGATTCTCTGCGCACGGCAAATCGGGGAATTGTCCGTTAGTGGAGTTTCCAGCGCCCCCGACTCAAGTCGTCAGTCGTCGTCCTTTAACCATTGCCCTGGTGGCGGGTGAGTCCTCTGGCGATATTCTTGGCGCCGGCCTGATCCGGTCGCTCAAGATCCGTTACCCGACGGCGCGTTTTGTGGGTATCGGTGGGGAGGAGATGATCGCCGAAGGCCTCCACTCCCTGGTCCCGATGGAGCGCCTTGCCGTGATGGGTCTGGTGGAAATCCTGGGTCGCATCCGGGAGCTGATTGCCATTCGACGACGGCTGATGAATTATTTTCTGACCACGCCGCCCGATGTGGTCATTGGTATAGACTCGCCGGAGTTCAATCTTTCGGTGGAGCGGCGTTGCCGCGAGGCTGGAATACTGGCAGTGCATTATGTCAGCCCCCAGGTCTGGGCCTGGCGTCAGAAACGCATTTTCAAGATTGCCAAATCCGTTGACTTGATGCTGACACTGTTCCCTTTCGAGGCCGGCTTCTACGAGGATCACGGTGTCCCTGTTCGTTTTGTCGGTCACCCGCTGGCCGATCGAATACCCCTGATTCCGGACACACGGGCTGCCCGCGCCGACCTTGGCCTGAACCAGGACGCTCCCGTACTGGCGATTCTTCCTGGCAGCCGCGCCGGCGAGGTCGAGCGGCTGGGACGGCTATTCCTTGAGTCTGCCCGTTGGCTTCAGGGCCAGCGGCCCGACCTTCAGTTGGTCATCCCTTGCGCTAACAGCGGCAGGAAAAAGCAGATTCAGATACTGGTGGATGCGCTGGACGTGGCGCTCCCCGTGACACTGGTCCAGGGGCGATCCCGGGACGTGATGGCTGCCGCAGATGTGGTTCTGCTGGCGTCAGGCACGGCCACACTGGAAGCCATGCTGCTTAAAAAGCCGATGGTGGTGGGTTATCGCCTGACGGCCCTCAGTTACCGGATAATGTCCCGTCTGATCAAGATTCCGCATATAGCCTTGCCCAATCTTTTGGCGCGGGAACGATTGGTGCCCGAGTTGTTGCAAGACGCGGCCACGCCGGAAACCCTTGGTGCGGCCGTGCTGGACCAGCTTGAGAATACCACTGAGCGCGAGCACATCAAGGCGGCTTTTATGGGTTTGCACGAGCAGCTCAGGCAGGGCGCTGATGAACAGGCTGCAGAGGCCGTGTCGGAATTACTTGAGACGTCACGGCAATGAGCCGGTCGGCGCTGCCGCCGTTTGTGTGCGGTCACCCTGGGTGGAAGATTGCCGGGGTTGATGAAGTAGGCCGCGGGCCATTGCTCGGGGCGGTCGTTACCGCTGCGGTGATTCTTGATCCCGCCCGCCCTATTGCAGGGCTCGCCGACTCAAAGGCGTTGACGGAAAAGCGTCGCGAACGGTTGTTCGACGAAATCATCGACAAGGCCGCAGCCTGGAGTCTTGGCCGCTGTGAACCAGAGGAAATTGATCGTTTGAATATTTTTCAGGCGACTTTCGTGGCGATGGAGCGCGCCCTCGACGGGCTCACCGTCGAGCCGGAGTATGTGTTGGTGGACGGCAACCATTGCCCGCCGTGGCGTTGGCCCTCCGAGCCGGTTATCAAGGGAGATGGCCGCGTACCGGCCATCAGCGCCGCGTCCATTCTCGCCAAGGTAACCCGTGACCGCGAAATGGTTGTGCTCGATCGGGAGTTCCCCGGCTATGGCCTGGCGCAGCATAAAGGTTATCCCACTGCGATTCATATGGAGGCCCTTAACCGCCTCGGGGCCACGCCCTTGCATCGACGTTCCTTTGCTCCGGTTCGTGCAGTAATTGATCGATTCGGTGAGCCTTTGAACGTCTTGGAATTTCCCGGCGATTTGTGGGTCGATAGCAATTGACAAGGCACTCCAGAGACCTTACTATGCGCGCACGTTGATTAGCAGAGATGTTGGTTAACGACCAGTTTGATCAAAATTATAGAAAAGTTTATTGCGGGTAGAGCAGTCTGGTAGTTCGTCGGGCTCCTAGCACCCAAGAAAGCCGGAGGGAGTTACCGACCTCCGGGTTTTGAGGCCGACCCAGATGGCTTCGAAAGTTTGAAGATTATAGAAAAGTTTGTTGCGGGGTAGAGCAGTCTGGTAGCTCGTCGGGCT
>JAGXLV010000051.1 GCA_018334495.1 Oleiphilaceae bacterium | reverse complement strand
GCGGAAACGCCGGCGCTGCTGCCGGCCTGGAAAAAAATGGCCAGCGGCCCCGAGTAGGAAACCATCACTGCCAGAAAAGCGGCAGCAACGGCCGACACGGAAAGGTCCCGAAGGGGATTGGACATAGATTCGAGCCAAGGTTGTCTGATTGTTTGGACACGCGGAAACAGCAAAGCCCCGGAAGCTTGAGCGTGCAGGGTCAGCAGAGTCAACCAAATTTGCGTCTATTGGCTGTAATGGACATTGACGGAATCAGCGCGGCCGACCGGCATCGTCTTATTCTTTTTATCGGACGCCCCATCGTCGCTTTTTATTGCACGAAAGAATCCTTTCATGCCAGAGCCGTTTACTTGTTTTGCTGAACATGGCCACCATGAAATAAGAGTCTCATCGCGGGTTTCTGAACGTGGATTTTTTTGCCGGCGCAGGCACACGGATGACAAGATTCTGACTAAGGAGGGAACAGACCAATGCCTGAGCAGGGGCAGAAGCAAACGCGCACTCCATGGCATGCGCTTTCCAAAGATCAGGCTCTCGAAAAACTTCAGAGCTCCGACCAGGGCCTGAGCCAGCAGCGGGCAAACGAGTTGCTGGAGCAACAGGGCCCCAACAAGCTTCAGGAACAAAGCGGCAGGCCCTGGTGGCGGCGGCTGCTTGATCAATTCAACGACATTCTGATCATTATCCTGCTGATTGCCGGCACCGTTAGCGGGGCGCTTGGTGCCTGGGTCGACGCCGGTGCCATTTTCGCGGTGGTGCTGATTAACGCGGCTATCGGCTTCATTCAGGAAGGCAAGGCCGAAAAAGCACTGGAGAGCATCAAGAATATGCTCTCTCCCAAGGCCAGGGTGAGACGGGACGGCAAGCTCAAAACCGTGCCGGCAGAGGAACTGGTTCCCGGGGATATAGTCATTATTTCAAGCGGTGACCGGGTACCTGCGGACCTACGGCTGTTGTCGGCGAAACAGCTGCGCGCCGAGGAAGCGCCTTTGACCGGCGAGTCCGAACCGGTCAGCAAAACCACTGAACCGGTTGAAGAGGATGCGGAGCTGGCTGACCGGAAAAGCATGGTCTACGCCAGCACACTTTGCGTTCACGGTGCCAGTGAGGGCCTGGTCGTGGCGACAGCCATGGACACCGAGATAGGCCATATCTCGGAAATGATCGCCGAAGTGGAACAGATAAAAACACCTCTGCAAAAACAACTGAACCAGTTTGCCAAACGACTGGCAGCGGCCATTCTCGCCCTGGCGACCGCCATGGGCGTTTTTGGCGTCATGGTTCACGATCGCGGCATACAGGAAATGTTCATGGCGGGTGTGGGCCTTGCCGTCGCCGCCATTCCTCAGGGCCTGCCTGCTATCGTGACGATCACTCTGGCACTGGGCGTACAGGCCATGGCCAGGCGCAACGCCATTATCCGCCAGTTGCCGGCTGTCGAGACCCTCGGAACCGTGTCGACCATTTTCACTGACAAAACCGGCACCCTCACCCGGAACGAGATGACCGTCAGCGCCATCAGACTGGCGGATCGGGCGGTGCAGGTCAGCGGTGTCGGCTTCAAGCCTGAGGGTAACTTCAGCGAAGAGAACGAGCAGGGTGAGGCCACATCGACATCGGTCAATCCCGACGATTCCGGAACATTGCAAAGGCTCCTCGTCGCCGGTGTACTCTGCAATGACTCGGCTCTTCGCCAAAAAGACGACGACTGGATTGTTGACGGTGACCCGACTGAGGGTTCTTTGCTGGTGGTCGCCGCCAAGGCGGGCCAGGAGGCGGACAAGATCCGCGATGGGTATCGACGGCTGGATGACATCCCCTTTGAATCCGAACGCAAGTACATGGCCACACTCGATGAAGCACGGGACAGCGGGGAACGCAGCATTCACGTCAAGGGCGCGCCCGATGTGCTGCTGGCCATGTGCACCAGGGTCGACAGCGACGGCGGCGAACAGGACATTGACCGGGAGCAATGGCGGACAGGGGTCGATGAACTCTCTTCCCGCGGCTTGCGGGTGCTGGCTCTGGCACGGGGCAAGGCTGGCCAGTCCGATTCCCTCGATGCCAAAGACGTTGAGAAAGACCTGGTACTGCTGGGCCTGGTCGGCATGATTGACCCGCCCAGAAAAACCGTCATCGATTCGATCGCCGAATGCCGGGAGGCGGGTGTTCGGGTCAAGATGGTGACCGGCGATCATGCCCTGACTGCACGGGCGATCGGCGAGTCCATAGGGTTGAGTGAAACGGCTCAGGCCATGAGCGGACAGGATATAGAGACGACATCGGATCAGGACCTGCAAGACCGTATCCTGACGGTGGATGTATTCGCCCGGGCCGCACCGGAACATAAACTGCGCCTTGTGGAGGCTATCCAGGCTCAGGACCAGATCTGCGCCATGACGGGTGACGGCGTCAACGACGCCCCGGCCCTGAAGCGGGCCAACATCGGCGTGGCCATGGGCATTCAGGGTAGCGAGGCCTCCAAGGAAGCGGCCGGCATGGTGCTGGCCGACGACAACTTCTCGTCCATCGTCAATGCCGTCGAAGAAGGCCGCCGGATTTACACCAATATCCGCAAGACCATCACCTTCCTGCTGCCGACCAATGGTGCGGAAAGCCTGGCCATTCTTATTGCCGTTCTGGCCGGCACCATGCTGCCTATTACCCCGGTCCAGATTCTGTGGGTCAACATGGTCACTGCGGTTACGTTAGGGCTGGCCCTGGCATTTGAGGCGGCCGAGGCCAATATCATGCAGCGCCCGCCCCGGGACCCGGACGAGCCGCTGCTCAACCCTTTTCTGATCTGGCGGATTGTGTTCGTCGCCTCCTTGCTGATGGCGCCCGTTTATGGCCTGTTCATCTGGCTGCAACAGACGCCGGAAATGCCCATCGAAGTGGCGCGCTCGGCTGCAGTCAATATGCTGGTGGTGGGCGAACTCGTCTACCTGCTCAATACCCGGCGTTCATTAACCAGTTCACTGTCCTTGCAGGGATTGTTTGGCAGCCGTCCCGTATTGATTGCCGTTGGCCTGGTGATTGTGTTCCAGATCGCCTGGACCTACGCGCCACCCATGCAATGGCTGTTCGGCAGCAGCGCCCTGAGCGCAAGCCACTGGGGCCTGATCTGGCTGGTGGGCATCAGTATTTTCCTGCTCATCGAAATCGAGAAGTGGGTCTGGAGGCGCAAGGGCCGCACCGGCTTTTACTGAGGCAACATTCACGAAAGCCTTAGCTCTTGGCGACGGTTACGGCTTTTACTATTGCTTGTTGGCCTGAGTATCCGTAAAACTGCGTGCGGATGCGCCAATGCCGTGTTTTTAGCTCGTGCCCATATAAAATCGGCTATTTCAAACGTGTAAATCATAACAATCAGTCAAAGGCGGATAACCGCCTGAAAAGATCGGGGAGCATTACATGGCGGCCAACTCGCCACTGATCTGCAAGGATATACACAAAACGTTCGGCGACCTGGAGGTGCTGAAAGGCATCTCGCTGGAGACCCGCAAAGGCGATGTGGTTTCTCTTATTGGCAGTTCCGGCTCCGGCAAGAGCACGTTTCTGCGCTGTATCAACCTGCTTGAGACCCCGACTTCGGGCGAGGTGATCGTGCACGGCGACCCGATCCGGTTCAAAACCAACCGCAAGGGCCAGCGCATCCCCGCGGACAACAGGCAGGTGGAACTGATCCGCGCCAAGTTATCCATGGTGTTTCAAAGCTTCAACCTCTGGTCTCACATGACCGTGCTGGAAAACATCATTGAAGCGCCCATTCATGTGCTCCGTGTGCCCCGCAAGGAGGCCGTAGAACGGGCCGAAGCCTACCTTCACAAAGTCGGTATCTACGAGCGCAGGAATTATTACCCGGCCCAGATGTCCGGGGGCCAGCAACAGCGTGCCGCGATTGCCCGGGCCCTGGCCATGGAGCCGGAAGTGATGCTGTTCGACGAGCCCACCTCGGCCCTGGACCCGGAACTGGTGGGCGAAGTGTTGCGAGTCATGCAGAGCCTGGCCGAGGAAGGCCGGACCATGATCGTGGTCACCCATGAAATGGCTTTTGCCCGGGACGTGTCCAGTCAGGTACTGTTTTTGCATCAAGGTGTCATTGAAGAACAGGGAACACCGAAAGAGGTATTCGACTATCCGAAATCGGAGCGCTTGAAACAATTTCTTGCGCCCAACTTCTGATTGGTGAGAATCTGCGTGTGTCCCCCTAATGTTCAGGTAGCAAACTACTGGAGTAAAAAATAATGAAAAATTTACTGATTGCGGCAGGCTGCGCCCTCGCCCTGGTCGCCGGCACCGTCCAGGCGAAAGACTGGGAAGAAATTCGAATCGCTTTTGACGTGCCTTACGAGCCGTTTGAATACAAGACCGCTGACGGCGAACTGACCGGCTTTGAAGTCGACCTGGCCCGGGCCATGTGCGACGAGTTGAAAGCCGATTGCACCTTCGTGATCCAGGACTGGGACGGCATGATCCCGGGCCTGCTGGCGCGCAAGTTCGACGCCATCATGTCCTCAATGTCCATCACCGAAGAGCGCGCCGAGCGGGTGCTTTTCTCCGAGCCTTACTACAACACCCCGGGCGCCTGGTTTGCGCGCGAGAGCGTTGATGTGGACGTCACCGACAAGAGCGCCCTGGAAGGTATGAGCATCGGCGTTCAGCGCGGTACCACCATGGACAATTACGTGACTGAAAATTTCAGTGATGTGGCCAGCGTCAAGCGCTATACCACCGCTGACGACATGGTTCTGGACCTGGAAGGCCAGCGTCTCGACCTGGTGTTCGTGGACTTCCCGGTGGGCGAGCAGACCATCCTTTCCCGCGATGGCTACCACCAGGTTGGCGAACCGGTCAAACTTGGCCAAGGCGTGGGCGTGGCCATGCGCAAGCGCGACAAGGATTTGGCCGCCATGGTCAACAAGGCCCTGGCAACACTCAAGGAGGATGGCACCTACGACACCATCATGGAAAAGTACTTCGCCTACGACATCAAGATGTAAATCAATGCAGGCGGGCTCTGGCAGAGGCCAGGCCCGCCTGACAGCCTGGTATTTTTCATGCTCGACCTGAAAGGGTACGGCCCATCCCTGTTGGAAGGAGCGGTCGTCACCATCGAACTGGCCTTCCTGTCTCTGGCCCTGGCCCTGACGCTGGGCTTACTGGGCGCCGCTGCCAAGTTGTCCCACAACCGTTTTCTGCGATGGACGGCCACAGGCTATACCACGCTGATAAGGGGCGTCCCGGACCTGGTAATGATGCTGCTGTTCTACTACGGCGGCCAGGTGGCGGTGAACAGCCTGTCGGATGCGCTTTATGAAGCTTACCAGATCGATTTCTTCTTCCAGTTCGACCCCTTTATTTCCGGTGTTGTGACCATCGGCCTGATTTTTGGCGCCTACATGACCGAAACCTTCCGGGGCGCTTTTCTGGCGGTGGACTCCGGCCAGATAGAGGCGGCACGAGCCTATGGCTTTGGTCGCTGGCTCACCTTCCGCCGCATTATGGTGCCGCAGATGCTACGCCACGCCCTGCCGGGGCTGGGCAACAACTGGCAGGTGCTTCTCAAAACCACGGCGCTGGTCTCTATCATCGGGCTTACGGATATGGTGCGGGTTGCCGAAGAGGCCGCCAAGGCCGAACGTTCGCCCTTCCTGTTCTTTATTCCGGTCGCACTGATGTACCTGCTGATCACGGCCGCCTCGGAATTGTTCATCAAATGGCTTAACAAGCGCGCCAATGCCGGCGTGGTTCAGGGAAACTAGATGCCTGAATTCATCGTCGAGTGGCTGAACCAGAACGACATTTTTACCGCCGGCACCCTGCTGCATTACTGGGATGGCCTGGTTACGACGGTCCAACTGACCTTTCTGTCACTGCTGATCGGGCTCGTCTGTGCCGTTCCCCTGGCGGTGTTGCGGACCTCCCGCAATCCCCTGGTATCTGGCCCGATCTGGATGTACACCTATCTGTTTCGCGGCACGCCGCTGCTGATTCAGCTCTATGTGATCTATTACGGCGTGGCGCAGATCGAGGGTATCCAGGACACCTTCTGGTGGGAGATTTTCCGGGAGCCCTTCTACCCAGCCCTGCTGGCCTTCACCCTGAACACGGCCGCCTACACCACCGAAATCATCAGGGGGGCTATCATGGCGACGCCCGCCGGTGAAATCGAAGCGGCCAAGGCCTATGGCATGTCCTGGTTCCTGCGCATCCGACGCATCATACTGCCCAGCACGGCCCGGCGGGCAGTCCAGGCCTACTCCAACGAAGTCATATTCATGCTGCACTCAAGCGCCATCGCCAGCGTGGTCACGATCATTGATCTGACCGGGGCGGCCCGCAATATCTACTCCCGTTATTACGCGCCCTTTGAAGCTTTCATCGCGGTGGCATTGATTTATATGGTTCTCACCTTCACCGTTGTTTATGGCTTCCGAAAACTTGAGCAGCACTTGCTCAAGCACCTGAAACCGGCCAACGGATGACTGGGAGACGCCATCATGACGGTGCTAGAGACACTTTTTGAAGGTCACAGGGACTGGCTGACATTCACCCTGGCCAAACCGGACTCGACACCGGGCGACCGACAGGCGTACCTGCCCGACGGCAGTCGGATGGACATGACCGGCAGCGGCATACTCAGGCTTATTCCCGCCCTGCCCCGGGACAATGCCCGACTCATTCTGTCGGCCGGCATTCACGGCGACGAAACCGCGCCCATAGAGTTGCTGAACAATCTGGTGACCGGGATCATCAACGGTGAGCTTGAGGCCGCCCGGGAAACGCTGCTGATTCTGGGCAATCCTCCGGCCATGGTGGCCGGTAAGCGGGCCATGACCTACAACCTCAATCGCCTGTTCAACGGCGTCTACCGCCAGCCCGGCTATATCGAAAGCGCGGACGCCGGGCGTGCCCGGCTGCTGGAGAAAACCTGTCACACATTTGCCTCGGGCGCCGATGAACTGACTCACTACGATCTGCATACCGCCATGAGGCCCTCCCGGCGAGAAAGGTTTGCGGTTTACCCCTGCATGCCCGACCGGGAATTGCCGGAAAAACAACTCCGCTTTCTGGCGGCAGCCGATGTAAACACACTGCTTCTGAAACACGGCACCGACCCGACTTTCTCGTCTTTCACCGCCTGGTCGCTGGACGCCGAGAGCATGACCATCGAACTGGGGCAGGCCCGGCCGTTCGGCCAGAACAACCTGAGCCAATTCGCTGGAGTGGACAGTTGTTTGCGGGACCTTTTGGCAGGCCGGAAGCCAGACCCCGGGGTATCGGCCAGCGTTGTGGACATTTTCGAAGTGGTCGAGGAAATCGTGAATACCGGCAACAGCTTTCGTTTTCATGTCCCGGACGATGCCGCCAACTTTACCGAATACCCGCCGGGAGCGCTTATCTGGGAAGACGAGTGGCACAGCTACAAAGTCGGCGATCAGCCCGAATCGGTCGTCTTCCCCAACCCGAACGTCCCCGTTGGTGACCGGGTGGGCCTGATGGTCAGGCGGCTTTCCTCGCCATCCTGTTGACGTCCCGATGTTCAAGATCCCTGTGCCACTCGCTAATTCAGAGCCTGTGCAGGCATGCTTTTTTGAGGATCGCGGATAACCAGACGACAAATCGCCGGCACCACCAGCAAGGTCAACACCGTGGAGGCCAGCAAACCCGAGATGATCGCCCAGGCCATGGGCGGCCACAGGGTTGAACTGGAGAATGCCAGCGGCAGCAGACCCGCCACGGTGGTTGCCGTCGTCAGCAGAATCGGCCGCGTGCGCTGCTCCACCGCGATGCGAACAGCCTCCGCAATAGCCTCACCTTTACCAAGCTGGCGGTCCATCACATCCAGCAGGACAATGGCGTTGTTGACCACAATCCCGACCAGAGCAATGACCCCCAGCAGCGACTGAAACCCGAAAGGCGAGCCAGACAGCACCAACCCGGGAATAATGCCGACAGTGGCCAGTGGCACGGTCAGCAAAATGATGCCCACCCGGCGGAATGAGTTGAACTGCAGCAACAGAAAAAACAACAGCAGCAAGATACCCACAGGGGCGGTGGTCAGGATGGCGGTGTTGGCATCGCTGGAACCTTCGGCATCGCCGCCATAGGCCATTCGGCTAGCCGCCGGCAGGGGCGTTTTCGCCAGTTCTTCCTCAAGACGGGCCAGAACTTCATTGAAACTGGCACCGACGGCCAGATTGGCGCTGACGGTATTCACCCGCGTACCGTTGCGCAGGTGGTAAGCCGCCGGCTGCCATAAGGTTTCCGTGGAAGTCAGTGCCGACAAGGGCACGGCATCACCCTGATCGGTGTAAACATTAATCGAAAGCAGGCGCTCCAGCGACAACCCTGTGCCCTCCCGGGACCGCAACACCAGAGGAATGGGGTCCTCCTCCTGCCGGTACTGCTCCGCCACCACGCCGAAACTCTGGCCGTAGAGGCTTTGAGCCACATCGGCACGGTCGATGCCGAACCGGGCCGCCATGCCATCGTCGACATTGATCGCGACGCTGGCCACCCCGGGGTCGATGTCGTGGCGAACATCCACTGCCCCCGGACTCTGGCGCAGCAGGCG
Source organism: Oleiphilaceae bacterium (assembly GCA_018334495.1). Classification (GTDB taxonomy): domain Bacteria; phylum Pseudomonadota; class Gammaproteobacteria; order Pseudomonadales; family Oleiphilaceae; genus Marinobacter. Next base: position 12,256 of record JAGXLV010000051.1, on the reverse strand, counting down.
GTAGACCTGCTCGGTGGCCTCAACGCGGCTTGCGTCATTAACATGTTGCAGACGCACTTCCACCGGGGCGGTCCGGGGCGGCCCCTGCCCCAGCACCGACAGCGACAGCTCCAGTTCCGGCATCTCGGAGGCGGCATGGTTCCGCAGCCAGTTGATCAGCGGGGCGGTATCCGCCAGCTCGGGTGTTGTTATCACCAGGCGGCCACGATTGGGCGACTGGGGAAAACGCAGCAAATTGTAATAGAAACTGGGGCCGGTAAAGCCCACAAACCGGTGCACGCTGGTCGTTTCAGGCCGTGACCAGAGGGCCCTTTCCAGCTCACTGGCGGCTTCGCTGGTGCGGCTCTGGTCGGTACCCTCGGGCATGAACATTTCCACGATCACCTGGGGCCGATCGGCGTTGGGAAAGAACTGCTGTTTCAGATAAGGCGCCATTGCCAGGCTGCCCGCCACCATCAGCGTACTGAAGACCAGGAGCGCCACCGGCGCCCGTGACACAAGCCCTCCCAGAAATCGCGCCAGCCCGGGCCGGACATCACCGCCGGAACCCGGTCGCGGCCTGAGAAAGCGCGCCGCCAGCAAAGGCACCACCGAAACCGCCAGCAGATAGCTCACTGACAGCGTCAGCATAATCATCACCGGCACGCCCCGGGTAAAATCCGCCGTTCCGCCTTTGGACAGAAGCAGGGGCGCGAAGGCCGCGATGGTGGTGCCGGTGGAAGCACCCAGAGGCCCTGCCAGTTCACGCACCGCGGATTTGAGCGCGAGAGCCTTCTCGATACCCTGATCAAGCCGGGTCTGGATGTTTTCCACCACCACAATGGCGTTATCGATCAGAATCCCCAGGGAAATAACCATGCCAACGACAGCCACCTGGTGCAGCACGCCGCCGCCCAGGTTATACAGGCCAATACTGATCATGGTGACCATTGGCAGAATCGAGGCGACCAACAGACCCATTCGGAGCCCCATACCCAGGAAAACCACCAGAATAATGATTCCGACACTGGCAAGCAGACTCCAGGCCAGGCCATCCAGGCGCGCTTCTACCTGATCGGGCTGGAAAAACATTTCCTTGATCGTAAAGGGCCTCAGCTCCGGGCGGAGGCTTTCCACCCGCTCGCGGATGCGCTCACCCAGCCGGATGGCGTCGGTTTCATCTTTGGTCATGACCAGCGACACCAGCACCACTCGCTCGCCGTCGTACCAGGTTTCAGGCTCGCTGGGCTCGGCCGGGCCGCGCCAGACCTCCGCGGCCGCCGCCAAAGGAATCTGGCTGCCATCGGGTAGCGCGATGGGCGTGGCGCGAATGGCATCCAGGCTGGTGAACTCGGTGTTGGGCAGGATCGCGATCCGCCGGCCGTCAGCCACTACGAAACCACCGGCGGCAGTCCGGTTGCGACGGGCCAGCGTGTCCAGCACAGCCACGGGAGAGAGGCCCAGCCGGAACAGGGCGGCATCGTCCAGGGCGAGCGTGATCTGTTCCGTCACATCGCCTTCCAGTTGTACTCGGGAGACACCGGCAATATCGGAAAGCGACGCCTTGACCCGCTCCGCGACCCCGGTCAGCTCAACCGTCGAAGCCGAACCGCCCACCGCCAGCACAATCGCCGGGGTGTCCGTCAGACGATCGTCCAGAACCATGTTTCCCACGTCACCGGGAAACTCAAGGCGGCTCCTGTCCATGGCCTGTCGCACCCGTTCCCAGGCAGCGGCGGTCTCGTAAATGGTGTCCTGGAGTTTGACACGCACCAGCGCGACACCGGTCCGGGCCGTGCCGGACGCCACATCCACCTCTTCCACCTGACGCAATTCATCCGCCAGGGGCCTGAGTACCAGCCGCTCTACCGCTTTGGCGCTGGCGCCCGGATACTCAACCGAAATCAGGCCCGCGCGAGCGGGAAACGAGGGGTCTTCCTGGCGCGGCATGGTGTGGTAGGCCGCAATACCCAAAAGGCAAAGCATGACCACCACCATGGCAAGAAGCCGGCGACAGTCCAGCAAATAGCGCATCATTTCAGAACCCGCACCCGGTCGCCGTCCGTCAGTCGGGTAAGGCCGGAATAAACGACCCGGTCTCCCGCCGCCAGACTGTCTCCCGATACCACCACGCGCTCACCCAGTATGCGATGCAGCACGATTGGCACTTTTTGGATGCGCTGCTTCACGGCCCCGTCACCGACCGGTTCATCCTCGACCCGAAACACGCTGGTGCTCTGGGCCGACCCCATCACTGCCAGCAAAGGCACCGTGAGACTGCCCGCGACACGGGGGCTCAGGCCCACCTCCAGAGATTCCCCCACCCCGGGACCCGCCTCGCCGTTTGGCAAGGCCACCAGAACCGGGTGCAGCTGACCTCTTTCGGCGCCAGCCTGCGCAATTTCCAGGACCTGCCCCGACAAAGCCGGCGCCTGGGGCTGCTGGACCATCCAGACCGGAACAGTCTGGCCGACAGCCACCTGCTGCAGCAGGTAGGCGGGGACATGAATCTCAACCTCGCGGTGTTCGGGGGCGGCCAGTTTGACGACCGGCTGGCCCACCGTGACAAATTCGTCAGGCTCCACAAGCAAGGCCACCACACGGCCGGCAAAGGGCGCCTGTAAAACGCTTTCGCCCAGCAGTTGGCTGGCCTGGGCAAAATCCGCCTCGGCGGTGGTGACCATGGCGGCCAGGCTGTCCCGGCTGGACGCCAACTGCTCCAGGGACTGCTCTGACACTGCGCCCGTTTGCCGCAGTCGGCTGGCCCTTCGCCACTCACGCTGAGACTGGTCGAGGCGGGTTTCAAGCTCCTGCAGCCGCGCTTTCGCTGAGGCTTTCGCCGGCGCAAGTCCGGGATTATAAAGCCGTGCCAGCACATCGCCCGCTTGCACGGATTGGCCCAGAGTCACTGCGCGCTCACTCAAACTGCCGCTGACCTGAAAGCTCAAGGTTGCGCGCCGGCTCGCCTGAGCAATGCCTGAAAACCGCAGCCGTGGCGACACGGAACCACTGTGTTCCACCGCGGCGATGCGAACCGGCACTGCGCTTTCACGGGCCTTTTCCGAGGCATCGAGGGGCCGGACGCCGCTTAGCGCAGCCATGAGAACGAACCCTGCCAAGGTCACTGCCTTACTGCTTTTCATACCGGGCTCCAGGTTCTTCCGTGACCGAACACATCGCGACACGGTCCTTTGGCTAATTTAATAAACATGATGTCATTCTTTGACAGTTTGTCAACGTCTCGTTTTTATGGTTTCCTGTGGCATCGGCATCTTCACCGGGGGCGATCACGCCAGATGAGCAGTGAGCTGAAATCACGACGGGAACAGGAAAAAAAGGCAAGGCACGAGACCATTCTCGACGCCGCCGAACAGGTATTCTCCGATAAAGGTTACGAACGCACATCCATGGACGACATAGCCCGACAGGCGAACCTCAGCCGGGCTTTGCTGTACGTGTATTTCAAGGATAAGGCGGCCATTCAGCGTGGCATCCTGCTGCGGGCCGGGGAAAGCCTGCGCCTGAGATTTGCGGCGGCCTGCCAGCAGGTTGATACCGGCCTGGCCCAGATCAGCGCCATTGGCCGGGCCTATTATCAGTTTTCCCTGGACCAGCCAGATTACTTCGGAGCCTTGACCCAGGCCGCGAGCGCCATTCAGGACGCCGATGATGAGCAAACCGAGCAGATGATCTGCTCAGAATCCGACACCATGGCGCTAATGGTTGCGGCTATCGAAAAAGGCCTGTCGGATGGCTCGCTTAACCGCGACCGGATAACCGACCCCTTCAACACAGCGCTCTACCTCCGGGGCGCGCTGCACGGGGTCATCATGCTATGCCAGCAGAAAATAAACCCGACAGGCCCGCTCGCGGATTACCCCAAAGAAGACCTCATCGAGCACACCATCGTCATGCTGGTGTCCTCCATCGCTGCTGAGTAAGCAGTACGCGGCAATGCAATTTGCCGCTAACGCTGGAAATCGTAGACCGACCCCAGGCCCAGAATCCCGCTCAGCTCGTCCAGTGCGTGGCGGCTCTCGTCCAGCAGCATGGGGTCGGCGAGATCCGCCGGGCTGAGTTCCGGGCGGTAATGGCCTTCTACCCAGATTGTCATGCGCTCATACAACTCATCGGTCATCATGACGCCCGGCAGCGTGGCGGCCTGCTCCTCCGCGGTCAGAATCACGCGCAAGCGCAGGCAGGCAGGGCCACCGCCATTTCGCATGGATTGGGTGAGATCGCAGACTTCCACGCCCTTGATCGGGCCGGCATCCGCGACCAGCTTGTCCAGATACGCGCTGACCGAGTCGATTTCACGGCACTCCTGCGGAACCAGCATCATCATGCCGCCGTCCGGGTGGTCCAGTAACTGGCTGTTGAACAGGTACGAAGCCACCGCATCGGCCAGGGACACCTCGCGTTCACTCACTCTGAGGGCTTCCAGTTCAGCGCCTCGGAGACGGCTACGGATGTCAGCCAGGACACGACCTTCATCGAGAAACGCCTGTTCGTGGTAGAACAGAACCCGGCCATTAGCCACGGCTATCACGTCGTTGTGAAACACCCCGGCATCAATGGCCACGGGATTCTGCTGGGCGAACACCGCCTGCCTGTCGCTCAATCCGTGCAGACGGGCCACGGCCTGAGAAGCCTCCAGAGTCTGGCGGGCGGGGAAGCGCTTGGGGCCGGGCAAATCGGGCGCAAACGCCGCTGTGCCATAAACGAAAAGCTCGACACCCGGCAAACCGTACTCCGCGCACAGGCGGGTGTGATTGGCCGCGCCTTCATCCCCCAGCTGGCTGATTGACGGCAGCGCCGGGTGATGCGCGAAAAAAGATTCATCGGCAAAAATGGATTTGAGCATTCTGGCGGTGACCGGCGACTCGATGGAGCGGTGAAACTTGGCAGTGAGGTTGGCCGGCGTAAAATGCACCCGCCGGTCCGGAGTGTCGGCACTGGGCGACACCGTGGCGGCGTTGGCTGTCCACATGGCGGAGGCGGAGGCGGTTGCCGCCAGAATGGCGGGACTGGACCGCCGGGCCGCCGCGAGTATCTCACTGTCGGAGCCGCGAAAGCCCAGGGCGTGCAGGCTGGGAATGTGTGGCCGCTCATGGGGTGGCAACAGGCCCTGCACATAGCCCCGGTCGGCCAGGCATTTCATCTTCCACAAGCCCTCAAGGGCCGCCTCACGCGGGTTGGAAACCCGATGAAGATTGTGTCCTGAAGCCAGATTACCCCGGGACAGGCCGGCGTAATTATGGGTCGGGCCGACCAGTCCGTCGAAGTTCGCTTCTACTGCGCGTTTTGTCATCTTGCATCCTGGTCGTTACCCGATCGCGGCTTCGCTCACTGACTATTTGAAAGACAGACCGGGCGACGTCTGCTCTGGCAGCACGAGCTTATCGGCCTCCTGAGACGCCATGGGCCAGGCGCAATAGTCCGCCGCATAATAAGCGCTGGGGCGATGGTTGCCGCTGGCGCCCACCCCACCAAAGGGCGCGGCACTGCTGGCGCCGGTCAGAGGCCGATTCCAGTTGACAATCCCGGCCCTGACTTCGTCGAGTAAGCGCTCGTAGAGTTTGTGATCGTCCGTGAGAATACCGGCCGCCAGGCCAAATCGGGTATCGTTGGCAATCTCCAGTGCCTGATCAAAATTCCGATAACGGTAGACCTTGAGCAAGGGCCCGAAGAGCTCCTCATCCCTGGTTTCGATCCCGGTCACATCGATGATGCCGGGCGACAGCAAGGGTGTGCCTTCTTGCAGGCGTTTCATTTCGAGCAACGGCCTGCCGCCGGCCTCTTTCATGTCGGCCTGAGCCTGCAACAGGCGATCCGATGCCGCGACAGAAATCACGCCCCCCATGAATGGCTGGGGGTCCGCGTCGTACTCACCGACTTTGAGAGCCGAAGACACTTCCACCAGACGGTCCAGGAATTCGTCGCCTTTCTTGCCCCTGGGCACCAGCAGACGGCGCGCGCAGGTGCAGCGCTGGCCGGCCGACAGAAAGGCCGACAGTATGGTGTGATGAACCGCTGCATCCGTGTTTCTGGCGCCCTGGACGATCAGGGGATTGTTGCCGCCCATTTCCAGGGCCAGAATTTTTTCGGGCTCGCCACCAAACTTCTTGTGCAGGCCGTGGCCGACCTCGGCGCTGCCCGTGAAAAACAGGCCGTCAACCATGTGGTGATTCGACAGCGCCATCGCCGTATCAGGGCCACCCTGAATAAGGTTGATGACGCCTCCCGGTATGTGAGCCCGCTCCCACAGGCGGATCACCAATTCGCCAGTAGCAGGCGTGTGTTCGCTGGGCTTGAACACCACGGTGTTGCCGGCCAGCAGTGCCGGAATGATGTGGCCGCAGGGCAAATGTCCCGGAAAGTTGAAAGCCCCGAAAACGGCGACAACGCCGTGCGGCCTGTGCCTCACCACCGAACGCCCGGTGGCGGTATCGGAAGACCAACTGCCCGTGCGCTCGTTATAGGCCTCGATGGAGACATTCACCTTGGCAATCATCGCGTCCACCTCGGAACGGCATTCCCACAGAGGCTTGCCGGTCTCCTGACCGATCTGATGCGCAAGTGTGTCTTTCTGTTCTTTCAGCTGCTGGCCAAAAGCCTCGACAATGGCCTGGCGCTCGGAGAATTTTTTGCGACGCCACTCCGGCGCAACCTGGTGCCCCGCGCGGACCGCGGCATCCACATCGCCGATACTGGCGCTTTCCCCGCGCCAGATAATCTCGCCGCTAACCGGATGATCCGACTCAACTATAGGGCCCTGACCTTCCAGCCAAATGCCATTGATCCATAATTCATTGCTCAGATTAAGATCTATCATTACCACCTCTCTGGCCAGATTCGGCTTCTGGCACACGCCGGAAACACATTGGTATAGAGATTGTATCGGGCACTAGCCCCCCCGTTTCAAGGGGGCGAGCCGGACCCGGTCGCCGCTTTTCACCAGCAGAATTTCGGCCAGCTCGACCGGCACAGTGACAGATTCGGGTCCGACACAATGGGCGGGCAGCGTGGTCACCCGGAAATCCCGGAAGGCGCCATTAGCCACCATTAGCCGCTTGGCCGGCGGAACAGTGGAATCCATGGCCTCCGCGCTGATCGAAACCGGGCGCGTCAGGCTGTCCCTCGCCGTTCGGATGTTGTGAATGAATGCCTCCACCAGAGGCCCCCCGTCAAAAATATCCACCAGGCCGTTAAAATTGAAGCCCTCCGCTTCAAGCATGCGCAGCGCCGGTGCCGTGTTGTCGTGAACCTGAGCCACCGCCGCCTGCGCCGCCTCCGACAACATGAACAGATAAATCGGGAATTTGGGCATCAATTCCGCGATGAAGGACTTGCGGCCCAGGCCGGAAAGGTAATCCGCTTCACTGAACTCCATATCGAAAAAACGGCGGCCGAGAGCCTCCCAGAACGGGCTATACCCGGCCTTATCGGACACGCCCCGCATCTCGGCGAAGACCTTGTCGGAAAAGTGCCCGGGAAATTCCTGCAGATACAGAAACCGGCTGAGGGACAGCAACAGGCCATTGCCATCCTGTCGGTAACGCTCATCCAGATACAGGGAGCCGATTTCTGTGGCGTCGGTCATATCGTTGGTCAGGTGCAGGGTCGGCGTTCTGACGTGTACGCCCAGTTTACGGGAAGCATTAACCGTGGTGCTGAGCCGGTAATTCCAGAAGACGTCGTCGCGGCCGACACGGGCCTCGATTCCGCTGACGCCCACACACCGGCCCCGACGACTGTCTTCCAGGGCAAAAAGGTAGAGGCCCGCCTCGGGCGCGCTTTGCTGGTCAAACGCCTCGCGGGTGCGACGAATCTTGTCGGCCAGTAGCGCCCGGTCAGCAGGCAAGGTGGTCAATCCCTTGCCCGCTGACCGGGCCATGGCATGAAGATCGTCCAGGTCTTTTTCGCGCAGGGGGCGGATGAACAGGGTCACAGGGCTGCCACTTGAACCCTGTCACCGGCGCAAATGCCCAGCGCCGATGCCATTTCAGCCGGAATAACGGCGGCGCCGTCCAGCCCCTCGATCAAGGGTGACAGAACGCAACGGAAATCATCATCCCGGGCAGAGGCCACGAGATAAAGCAGGCCGTGGGCCGATTCGCCGGGGCGAAAAACCAGGGTCAGCCCGGACACCACCGTTTCCAGGCGGTCAATTTGGGCCCGAAGCACCGGCCCGCCGTCAAAGATATCGATATACCGGGATTCCCGAAAGCCTTCCCGGTGAAGAAGATCACGGCTCTTGACCGCCAGGGGGTGGGAAACCCCGATCGCTGCCTGAGCTGAATCGGTCAAAAGCGTGACGTAAATCGGATTGGGAGGCATGAGCTCGGCGATAAACGTTTTGCTCAGCTCCGAGGAATACCGGTCTGCGGCCTCGAAATCCATGTGGAAAAAGTGGCGCCCGAGGCTGTCCCAAAAAGGCACCTCGCCGGTCTCGGTCTGCAGGCCCTTGAGCTCAACCACCACCTCATCCGCGAACTGCTCACGATGTTGGGCGATAAACAGCAGCCGGGCCCGGGACAAGAGCGCCAGGGCATGGCTTTGCCGCAGTTCCGGCTCGATCAGGAGCGAGCAGAGTAAGCTCTGGCCCGTCAGGGCATGGCTGGGGTAGAGAACGTCGATCCGCCGCGACACGCCCAGGTCATGGCAGGCATGGATCAAGGCATCCCGACGATAATTGTAGAAAGGCTGGCCATGGCCGGCACTGGCGTCGATGCCCGCCAACCCCCGGATTCGGCCATGCCCGGTATCCTCCAGAACAAACAGGAACCGGTCGGTGGTTTCCGGTAACCGCGGCGCCTGAACATTCAGGCGCGACGCCAGGCTCTCGATATCGGCCAGATCAAGCGGTTTCGCCGGACGTAAGATCCACATGCGACACGCCTCCCTGAAGAGATTTCACCGGCGATTTTAAATCGCCTTTGCGACCCCTGCCTTGCTGCGCCTTTAACCACAGAGTTTTTTAACCGCCGCTTCAAATCGTGTCAGCGCTTCATCAATATCCGACTCCGGAATAATGAGGGAAGGCGCCAGGCGCACCACGTCCGGCCCCGCCAGAAGCACCATGACACCCGCCTCCATGCCGGCCGCAACGAAATCCTTGGCCCTGCCCTGCCAGCTTTCCGTCAACACAGCTCCCAGCAGCAAGCCTTCGCCCCGCACTTCACTGAATACCCGGTAACGCTGGCCGATGTCTGTCATGCCGGCCCGCAGGCGATCAGACCGGGCCTTGACACCCTTCAATATATTGGGCCGGCGCAGGGTGTCAATGACCTTCTGGGCGACTGCGCAGGCCAGTGGGTTGCCGCCATAGGTGGTGCCATGAGTGCCTGCACTCAGACTGGCCGCCAGGTTTGCAGTGGTCAGCATGGCTGCGATGGGAAAACCGCCACCCAGGGATTTGGCTGTCGTCAGGATGTCCGGTGTTAACCCGTACAGTTGATAGGCGTACAGATAACCGGTGCGACCGACGCCGCATTGCACCTCGTCAAAAATCAGCAGGGCATTGTGTTTGTGACACAGCGCCTTGAGGCCTTCCAGAAACTCCCGGCGGGCGGGGATCACGCCGCCCTCGCCCTGAATCGGCTCGACCACGATAGCGCAGGTTTTATCGCTGACCAGGGCTTCGGCCGAGGCCAGGTCATTGAATTCAGCATGATGAATGCCGCCGGGCGCCGGCCTGAAGCCTTCAAGATATTTGGGCTGGCCGCCGACACTCACAGTAAACAGGGTGCGGCCATGAAAACTGTTGCGAAAAGACACGATCTCGTTTTTTTCAGCGCCGAAATGATCCCAGGCATAGCGGCGCGCCAGCTTGAACGCGGCCTCATTGGCCTCGGCACCGGAATTGGCGAAGAACACCCGCTCGGCAAAGGTCAAATCGCACAGCGTCCTGGCCAGGTTCAACGCCGGCTCGTTGGTCAGCACATTGGACACGTGCCAGAGCTTGTTGGCCTGGTCCACCAATGCGCTCACCATGCCAGGGTGCGCATGACCCAGTGCCGTCACCGCAATGCCACCCGCCAGGTCAACAAACTCACGGCCATCCTGATCCCAGACCCGGGAGCCCTCGCCCCGCACCGGAATCATATTACCCGGAGCGTAATTCGGCACCATGACTTCATCAAACAGTGAGCGGTCGACAGTCTGTTTCGTCATCAAATTCTCTCTGTGGTCGTGATGTGCTTTTATCGCGGAGCCCCCTGTCACTCACACCCCCTACTCGGGCATCAGCACTTCGGGCTCGGACAGGGCCGGCAACTCGATAATCCTGCGAGCCTGCCCGTCCTGCCCCAGCACCGCTTTGACCACCAGTTTATAGGAATCCAGGTCAAAGGTAACTCGCATCCCGGCCAGCGACAGATCCCCAAGCGCTGATTCGTCGTGCAGGGTTGTGATATGCATCCAGTTATAAAGCACCAGGATATCAGTGCGACCGCTTGTGTCATTACGCTCGACGACACCGACAGGACCAGCCCAGGGCCAGGTTTCAAGACGCAACGCGTGAAACGCTATCTGAACCCGGAGATTGTAGCGCACTGCGTCCTCCGCGCCGTCACAGGCACCCTTACACCGCCCCAGCGCACGCTGGAAGCAGGCGCCGCTGCGCTCGGGCTCCAGCCCCAGCAGTTGATTGCACAGGTCGTTCTTCACGGCGATACCGGCAAGGGCCTTGTCTGCGTCTTTCTTGCTGCGGAACAGGCCGTAATAATGGCCCAGCCTCTGCGGCTCGATTTCGCGAACCAGACGGGCCTGCAGATAGCCGTCGGCGTTATGAGCCAACTCGATACTCACAAGGGTCTTGGCGGCCCGTGAGCGACGGTTAAACAAAGGCTTCAGACTTTTGATCTGTTTCAGTTCCAGCAGCAAGGCGCCCAACTCGCCGGCGGTTTCGGTGCACTCCACACGTCTCAGGCTTTCGGAAATCCGCACACCCCGGCTGGTGTTGTGATCGCCGGAAAAATGAGAGGCCACCCGTTGCTGAATGTTGGTGCTTTTGCCCACGTAAAGAAGCGCGTCATTTTCTCCGTAAAACCGGTAAACGCCCGGCCCCTGCGGCAGATCACCAAGCACACCCAGGGGTAGATGGGAGGGCACGCTGGGGGTTTTGAGCAACGCCTGCAGGGCCCGCTCAAACGCATCATGGCCTTTGTCCTGCAACGCATGCAGGAAGAACCCGAGCATGGCACTGACGTCGCCCATGGCCCGGTGGCGCTGAACCTCCGCCAGACCATGGCGTTCGATGAGCGCATCCATATTGTGCCGCCGGAATTCGGGATAGAGATGCCGCGACAGCTTGACCGTGCAAAGCACCGGCGCCGAGAAGGCCTGGCCGAGCCGCCGGAACTCCGACTTTACAAAGCCGTAATCAAAGCGGGCGTTGTGAGCGACAAAGATCACGCCTTCCAGCTGCTCGCGCAATTCGTCCGCGATCATGTCAAAAGTCGGCGCATCCGCCACCAGCGCATTGCTGATTCCGGTGAGGTTTTCAATAAACCCGGAAATGCGAGTCTGAGGATTCACCAGGGTTTGCCACTCCCCGATTACCTCACCGTCACGCCAGAACCGGATGCCGATTTCCGTGATTCGATCGCCGGTCGAACTGCCGCCTGTGGTCTCCAGATCCAGGAAAGCGAAAGCATATGAACGCATAACCGGCCTTGATGTCATTCAAAAGAACCTTTTCGAAAAATTAGGAAAATAAAAAATGTATGTAAATTAATGCGATACGTTAATAAAGATACCTAGACGATAGTCTAACATTCGCTGGAATTGTTTGATTTATGGAGGCTCTGTAATTTAGATTAACTTCATGACATTGCGGTAACCCAACGAAAACAATCCAGATGCCCGGAGAATGAGAATGCAAAGCACCAAGCTCAAAAATTTTAATATAGCGAAAGGCCTGGCCATGGGCACAGGCGGTTTGCTACTGGCCGCCGCCCAACCGGCTCTCGCGCAGCAGAACCCAACTATCGAGAATCTGCAGACACAAATCCAGGAAATGCAGGTCCAGATGGACGAGCTTGAGCGCGATGTTATTGTGCCCGACGCCCCCGGCAGCTTCATGCTGCCCGGCACCGACACCTCGATGAAAATTGGCGGTTACGTCAAGGCGGACGCGATCTACGATTTTGACCAGGACATGGGCGACAGTTTGTTCGTTCAAGGCCTTGAGACCGGCGACGTTGCTGAAGACTCTTCGTTCCGAGCCCATGCGCGTCAATCGCGGCTTAACGTATCGACCAGCACCCCGACA
>JAGXLV010000050.1 GCA_018334495.1 Oleiphilaceae bacterium | reverse complement strand
GGAGATCCGGCACATGCACCAGTTCCATGCGATTGAAATCACCATTACCCAGCAGCACAGCCCGCAGACCGTTACGGTTGACCTCCACAGGCACGGCATGGCTGCTGTCGGAAATCAGTAACACGCGGGAGGTAAAACTGCTGGTTTGGTAAACCTGGCCCATCAGGCCGTCAGCATCAAGAATGGCCTGGCCTTCGGACAGGTCGTTGCGACTGCCCCTGTTGATGATGACCTCGTGGGAAAACGGGTCCGGGGAAACACCCACCACTTCGGCCAGGATCACGCGGTCATCCACTGTGGCGGAGGCGTTGAGGCGACGCCGGAGTTCGTTATTTTCCTGCACCAGCGACGCGTACTTGAGAGCGCGGCGCTCCAGTATCAGCAACCGGGCTTCCAGGGTTTCGTTAATTTCCTGCAGATCATCGCGCGATGTCAGCAGACTGGCGACCCAGTCGGAAAATTTGTCTGGCGCGCTCCCCAGCCAGACGACCGGCGCCAGCGAGGTGCCCAGCAGGCTGCGCATGGGGTCCAGTTTCTCAAATCGGGTATCGAGCAGGATCAGCGTCAGGGACAGCAGGACCACGAGAATGAGCCGGAAGGCCGGAATAGGGCCCTGGACAAAAATGGTTTTAATAAACAGACCCCCAATCACCAATACAAGAACCGCCGCAGCGCTGGCACGCATGCGGCGGTCGAGTGAGGTACGCGGTCAAGCCGGCACAACCGCCGCGACCATCAACTCTCCTGGGAGAACATACCAATGCCGCCACGGTCGATGACCTCCAGAGCCTTACCGCCGCCCCGGGCCACGCAAGTCAGCGGGTCTTCGGCGATGATGACCGGAAGCCCGGTTTCTTCACTGATCAACTTGTCGAGGCCGCGTAACAGCGCCCCGCCGCCGGTCAGGACGATACCGCGCTCGGCAATGTCCGAGGCCAGTTCGGGCGGTGACTGTTCCAGGGCGCTTTTTACCGTTTGCACGATCTGGGCCAGGGATTCCTGGAGCGCGTCCAGAATTTCTTCACTGTTCAATGTGAAGGCCCTCGGTACGCCTTCGGCCAGATTACGGCCACGCACATCGATTTCGCGAATCTCGACACCTTCATAGGCGCAGCCAATTTCGTGCTTGATACGCTCTGCGGTCGACTCGCCAATCAGGCTGCCGTAATTGCGCCGGACATAGGTCACGATGGACTCGTCGAACTTGTCGCCACCGACGCGAACCGATTCGGCGTAGACAATGCCGTTCAGCGAGATAATGGCGATTTCAGTGGTGCCGCCGCCGATATCGACAATCATGGAGCCGCTGGCCTCCTCCACCGGCAAACCGGCGCCGATGGCGGCCGCCATGGGCTCCTCGATCAACAGCACTTCCCGTGCGCCGGCGCCCATGGCCGATTCGCGGATAGCTTTGCGTTCGACCTGGGTGGATTTGCTGGGCACACAGACCAGAACCCGCGGGCTCGGCGTAATGAAGCTGTTTTCATGCACTTTATGAATGAAGTGCTGCAACATTTTTTCAGTAACCACGAAGTCGGCAATGACACCGTCCTTCAGGGGCCGGATGGCGGTGATGTTGCCGGGCGTGCGGCCCAGCATGCGCTTGGCTTCGCCACCGACTGCCGCCACCGTCTTCTGGGAATTAAAAGAGCGAATCGCAACCACTGAGGGCTCGTTGAGAACGATGCCGCGTCCGCGCACATAAATAAGGGTATTGGCCGTGCCCAGATCAATCGACAGATCGCTGGAAAAAAGGCCTCGGATTCTTTTTAACATTCGTGTTTTTTCAACCTGAGAAAAGCCGTCGCGGGATTGTTGCGGCAACTCTAGCAGCGAGCACCCCCGCAGGCAAGGTAACTGTGTAGCGACTTAGCGGCAATTGCCCCTCCCGAAAGGGGTCGAATCTGTTACCATTATTCATTGTTTCAACGGCCACCGGGCCGGCTTTGCCGCACTGACGGACCTTTGGGTCGGCGGACAGGGCCGACCGCAACCCATAAACTATCGCTGGCCGTTACATATATTTCATATAAGAGGGAGGCAATGCGTGGCTATTTCCCGGCTCGAGATTGAAAAAGTCGCTCTACTGGCCAGAATCCGTGTCGATGAGACACAGGTAACGGCGCTGGAAAAGGATCTGGGTAACATCCTGGGCCTGGTGGATCAACTGCAGGCCGCTGACACCAGCCAGACCGAACCCATGGCACACCCGCTGGACGCGGTTCAGCGCCTGCGCCCTGACACCATTACGGAAATCAGTCAGCGAGACGCTTTTCAGGCCATAGCGCCCAGCACGGAAGATGGCCTTTATCTGGTACCCAGGGTAATCGAGTAAGTCATCGACTTAACAGCCACCACCTTTACAGCCTCAGGAACCGCCCAGGAAATCTTTCATGCATGACAAAACTGTAGCCGAGCTTTCTCGCGATCTGGCCGAAGGCCATGTTTCCAGCGTGCAGCTGACAGAGCATTTTCTTGACCGCATCCAGGAGCACGACGGCCACCTCAACTGCTTTATCACGCTGGACGGCGATCAGGCCCTGAACCGCGCACGGGAAGCCGACGAGCGGCGCAAACAGGGTAACGCGACCCCCTGGACCGGCGTGCCCTTTGCCCACAAGGATATTTTCTGTACCGAGGGGGTGCTGACCACCTGTGGCTCTAAAATGCTGGCGAACTTCTCGCCGCCCTACAACGCCACAGTTGCCCAGCGTTTTCTCGACGCCGGCGCCATCTGTCTGGGCAAGACCAACATGGATGAGTTCGCCATGGGCTCATCCACTGAGTCCAGCTACTTCGGCGCAACCACCAACCCCTGGGGCAGCAACCGCGTGCCGGGCGGTTCCTCCGGTGGCTCCGCCGCCTCGGTGGCGGCGCGCCTGGTGCCGGCGGCCACGGGCACGGATACCGGCGGCTCCATCCGCCAGCCCGCCGCCATGTGCGGCATTACCGGCCTCAAGCCCACATACGGCCGGGTGTCCCGCTACGGCATGATTGCCTTTGCTTCAAGCCTGGATCAGGGCGGCACCATGGCCCGAACAGCGGAAGACAACGCCATGATGCTGAACGTCATGGCGGGCTTCGACCCCAGGGACTCCACGTCGATAAACCGGGAGGTACCGGACTACACCGCCAGCCTGAACGAGCCTCTGGCAGGTCTTAAAATCGGCCTTCCCAGAGAGTACTTCACCGAGCAACTGAGCCCGGCCATGGACCGGGTGGTGCGTGAAGCCATCCGTGAATACGAGGCCCTCGGCGCTACCGTGAAGGACATTTCCCTGCCCCACGCCGACCTGGCTATCGCGGCTTATTACGTCATCGCCCCCGCCGAGGCTTCCGCCAACCTGTCGCGCTTCGACGGCGTGCGCTACGGCTACCGCTGCGAGAACCCCGAAGACCTGCTGGACATGTACACCCGCACCCGGGCGGAAGGGTTCGGCAGGGAAGTCAAACGCCGCATCCTCGTCGGCACCTACGCGCTCTCCGCCGGCTATTTTGACGCCTACTACCTCAAGGCCCAGAAAGTACGCCGGTTGATCCAGCAGGATTTCATCGAAGCCTTTAAAGACGTCGACGTCATCATGAGCCCGACCACGCCCTCGCCGGCGTTCGTGCAGGGCGAAAAAACCGACGACCCGGTCACCATGTACCTGGAAGACATCTTTACCATCTCCACGAATCTGGCCGGGCTGCCCGCCCTTTCCCTGCCCGCCGGCCTGGTTGACAATTTGCCGGTGGGATTGCAGATCATCGGTGATTATTTTGCCGAGGCGCGTTTGCTGAATGCGGCGCATCAATTCCAGCAGGCGACGGACTGGCACAGACTAGCGCCGAAGTAAAAGAGGACAGACACATGCAATGGGAAACCGTGATCGGGCTGGAAATTCACGCCCAGCTCGCCACCATGACCAAGATTTTCTCGGGCACCAGCACCGCCTACGGCGCCGAGCCCAACACCCAGGCCAGTGCGGTTGATCTGGCCATGCCGGGCACCCTGCCGGTGGCCAACGAGCAGGCTTTCCGTTACGCCGTGATGTTTGGCCTCGCCGTGGATGCGGAGATCGCCCGGCGCTCGGTTTTTGAGCGCAAGAACTATTTTTACCCGGACCTGCCCAAAGGTTACCAGACCACCCAGCTTGAGAAGCCCATCGTAGGGCCGGGTCATGTCGATATCGAACTGGAAGACGGCACCAAAAAGCGGGTAAGGATTCATCACGCCCACCTTGAGGAAGACGCCGGCAAATCGCTGCACGAAGACTATCACGGCATGACAGGCATCGATTTGAACCGGGCCGGCACGCCCTTGATCGAGATTGTCACCGAGCCGGACATGCGCACAGCGGAAGAGGCGGTGATCTTCGCCCGCAAACTTCACGGCATCGTGACGTCACTGGGCATCTGCGACGGCGACATGTCACAGGGTTCCATGCGCTTTGATGTCAACGTGTCGGTTCGGCCCGCAGGCCAGGAAGCATTCGGCACCCGCACAGAAACCAAGAACCTGAATTCCTTCCGCTTCATGGAACAATGCATCCATCAGGAGGTTGAACGCCAGATTGATCTGTTGATGGACGGCGTGGCCATCATTCAGGAAACCCGGCTATACGATGGCGAGAGCAACCGCTCGCGCTCGATGCGCACCAAGGAGGAAGCGAACGACTACCGTTACTTCCCCTGCCCCGACCTGTTGCCGGTCGTCATCGATGAAGACTTTATAGAGGACGCCCGCCGGAAACTGCCGGAGCTGCCCGACGCGCGCAAGAAACGCTTTCAGGCCGAGTATGGCCTGAGCGAGTACGACGCCAGCCAACTCAGCAACAACGCCCAGATGGCGTGGCTGTTCGAGGAAACGGTCCGCCATGGCAAAGACGCCAAACTTGCCGCCAACTGGCTGCTGGGCGAACTCAGTGCCCGGCTCAACAGCGAAGACCGCAACATTCTCGACTGCCCGGTAACCGGCGCCCAGCTCGGCGCACTGATTCTGCGCATCAGTGACGGCACCCTTTCATCCACCGGCGCCAGGAAAATATTCGACGCCTTGTGGGTCAGCGACGATGCCAGCGTCGATGCCCTGATCGAAGCCAAGGGCCTGACTCAGGTTTCCGACACGGCCGCTCTCGAGCGGATTGTGGACGACGTATTGGCGAATATGGGCGACCAAATCGCCCAGTACCAGGAGGCGGACGAGAAAAAACGCAAAAAACTGATGGGCGGCTTCATGGGGCCATTGATGAAAGCCTCAAACGGTCAGGGCAACCCCAAGCTGTTCAACGAAATACTCAGAAAAAAACTGGATCAATGAGGGTGGGACGGCAGTAAATGACGGGCCCGTCACAAACCTGCCTGCTTAGGCTACATGCCAACTTGCTGTTCATTTCACTAACAGCTAAGCTCTAAGCCAGTTAGCGGCTGGGTGGCTGTGAATGCCACAAACGCGCCATGCTAACTTTTTATCAACCTGGCCGGGACTCTCTGCCAAATGGCAGTCTGGCGCCCGCAACAGCAAGATACGAGCGTGGTATGAGCAGTAACACAGCCCCAGACAAGATCCTGGACAAGACGATCACCCGCAGCTCACCAAGGACTTCCGTGGTTCCTATATCGGCTGAATCGGCTGAAAACAATGATAAAAACGGCTGCCCGGAACCAGAGCGGAGCGAAATGAACGCTGTGTCGGCGAAACCGAATCTTCGCAACCAACAACGTGTCGACGCCGACCTTGAGGTTAGCATTTCAAGATCGGACCGCATGACGATCACCTGTCGGTGCACCAATCTCTCCCGTGCGGGCATGACCCTGGCCTGCGACGAACTTGTCGCCCAACAACTGCTCCCTGACGAGAAATCTCCGGCGCCGGGGGAGTGGGTCAAAGTGGCGGCGCGCTTTTCACTTCCGTTGGCCGATTCGACCCTGGCCAATGTGTATGGCGAAGGCGTGCTGATTCACCTCCGTCGGGTGAATCGTGAAACGTTTCATGTTGGCATCCAGTTCTGCAGCTTTGAAGGCGCGGGGCACGATTATGTTGATCAGTTCGTGACCCAAAAGCTCGCCGGCTCCATCTGATTCCCTTCATCTGACGGGACGGGGGCCGGCATATCCATATAGCAGCAAACTCTAGCTGCCTCTCTTCTTATGCGCTTCGCGTATCTGGTATACTCCCCTTACTAAAATTCAATGGCACCGGGGCCTAGTGGCAACCACTAGCTTCGTATCATGACGCCAAATCCATGCGCCCACGGCAAGCGGTAACAGGAAACGATGACCACCTATAACCTGACGCACTTAAAACAGCTGGAAGCTGAAAGCATCCATATTATCCGGGAAGTTGCGGCCGAGTTCGACAATCCTGTCATGCTCTATTCCATTGGCAAAGACTCGTCGGTCATGCTTCATCTGGCACGAAAGGCCTTTTACCCGGGCAAGCTGCCATTCCCCCTGATGCACATCGATACCACATGGAAGTTTCAGGAAATGGTTCGTTTTCGCGATTATCAGGCGGAAAAGTTTGGCCTGGACCTGATCGTCCACACCAATCAGGAAGGCCTCGACCAAGGCGTGGGGCCTTTTACCCACGGCAGCGCCAAGCACACTGACATCATGAAGACCCAGGCGCTCAAGCAGGCATTGGACAAGTACAAGTTCGATGCCGCCTTTGGCGGCGCACGCCGGGATGAGGAAAAATCACGGGCCAAGGAACGCGTTTACTCCTTTCGTGACGAGTACCATCGCTGGGACCCCAAGAACCAACGCCCCGAGTTGTGGAACACCTATAACGGCAAGATCAACAAGGGCGAAAGCATCCGGGTGTTCCCGCTGTCCAACTGGACAGAGCTGGATATCTGGCAGTATATCTACCTGGAAAATATCGAAATCGTGCCGCTTTACTACTCGGCCGAACGCCCTGTGGTGGACCGTGACGGCACCCTGATCATGGTGGACGATGAGCGCATGCCACTGAAAGAGGGCGAGAAGCCGACAATGACGTCGGTCCGTTTCCGCACGTTGGGTTGCTACCCGCTTACCGGCGCCATCGAGTCCGAAGCCGACACCCTGCCGGACATCATTCAGGAAATGCTGCTGGCCAAGAGCTCCGAACGCCAGGGCCGCGTGATCGATCACGATTCCGCCGGCTCCATGGAGCAGAAAAAACGCGAAGGCTATTTCTGAGGAGCCGCTGAACAACGCCTGGATCGCCTCTGGCTTTCAGAGTTATTCAGAGGCTCCCAGCCGCCATATTTACAGGATTTTTTACTATGTCCCACCAGTCAGACCTGATTGCAGAAGATATCGGTGCCTATCTCCAACAGCACGAAGACAAGGAACTGCTGCGCCTGCTGACCTGCGGCAGCGTTGACGACGGCAAGAGCACACTGATCGGCCGCCTGTTGCACGACACCAAAATGATCTATGAAGATCACATGGCCAGCCTGAAAACCGACAGCGCCAAACTCGGCACCACTGGCGAGAAGCTCGACCTTGCCTTGTTGGTCGATGGCCTGCAGGCGGAACGGGAACAGGGCATCACCATCGATGTGGCCTACCGTTATTTCTCCACGGAAAAGCGCAAGTTCATCATTGCCGACACCCCGGGCCATGAGCAGTACACCCGCAACATGGCCACCGGCGCCTCCACCGCGCAACTGGCCATCATGATGATTGATGCCCGCCACGGGGTACTGACCCAGACTCGCAGGCACTCGTTTATCGCCTCACTCCTGGGCATCCGCCACATCGTTGTGGCCATCAACAAGATGGACCTGGTGGACTACAGCGAAGAACGCTTCGAAGAAATCAAACAGGACTACCTGGTCTTCGCCGACAGGCTCGGCCTGCAGGACGTGCGTTTTGTGCCGATTTCCGCGCTGGAGGGCGATAATGTGGTCACCCGAAGCGACAACATGCCCTGGTTCTCCGGTCAGCCCATGATGGACATCATGGAAACCGTGGAAGTGGCGCGGGACAAAAACCTGGAGCACTTCCGCTTCCCGGTGCAGTACGTTAACCGGCCCAACCTGAACTTCCGCGGCTTTTGCGGCACCATCGCTTCCGGTGTGATTCGCCCTGGCGAAACCGTGATGGCCCTGCCCTCTCGGCGCACGACCACGGTCAAGGATGTGGTGACCTTCAACGGCAAGCTGGAAGAAGCCTATATCGATCAGGCCGTGACTCTGACCCTGAACGACGAGATCGACATCAGCCGGGGCGACATGCTGGTCAAGCCGGAAGACGAGCCCCTGGTGAGCAACCGATTCAATGCCAACATTGTCTGGATGACGGACGAGCCGCTGGAAACCGGCCGGCTTTACGACATCAAGCTGGGACCGACCTTCACCTCCGGCTCGGTGAGCCGCATTGCCCACCGCACCGACGTCAATACCCTGGACCAGCAGACCGGCATCAACGCTCTGCAACTCAACGAGATCGGCCTGTGCGAACTCACCCTGAGCCAACCGCTGGCGTTTGACCCCTATCTGCGCAATCACGCCACCGGCAGCTTTATTGTCATTGACCGGCTGACCAACATCACCGTAGGCGCCGGCATGATCAGCGGCCTGGCCGACACCCATGATCTGCCGTTCAAGCCGGTATCCAGGGAAGAGCGCAGCCGGCGCCTGGCACAACACCCGTTGATTATCGGCTGCACCGGCCAGCGCGCGGATGAACTGGCCATCGCCCTGGAACGCTCACTGTTCGACCTGGGCAAGACCTCGGTAATACTGAACGAGGCCAGTGCCGGTAATGCTGACGATCGGCGCCGCACGGCGCAGCTGTTGATGGCCCATGGCCTGATTGCCGTTGCCGTC
Organism: Oleiphilaceae bacterium; assembly: GCA_018334495.1. Taxonomy (GTDB): domain Bacteria; phylum Pseudomonadota; class Gammaproteobacteria; order Pseudomonadales; family Oleiphilaceae; genus Marinobacter. Next base: position 12,351 of record JAGXLV010000050.1, on the reverse strand, counting down.
AATATCGGCTCCGACGTGGCCGGCGCCACCGCCGAAGCCGATGGCGACGCCAACGTCACCAAGGTTGCCCACGATCTGGTGCAGTCGCTGATGCGCAACAAACGGCTCTGATCCATGGCCATTAAATATCTCAGAACAACCCTGGCCAGCCAGGTACAACCGGGCCAGCCGGCCCGGCTCAAGCCAGGGGCAAGCCTCAAGGAACCCGGCGGTGATTATGAGGCGCTTCACAAACAGATGAAGCGCCTTTTCAACAGCAAGCCCGGCAAGAAATTCGGACGTTTTTCGGAGGACGCGGGCGAGAGTCCGTTCAGCGCCTGGCTCAAGGATTACCTGGCGGACAAACAGACGTTCGCGTCCCTGACCGACCGGCTGTTCGCCCAATGGCAGGAACTGTTGACCGGCAGCCAGGACGAGCATCAGGGCCACCTGATGCTGGTGCACGAAGCCCTGGCAGACAGTGACGTGGTTTATTTGCTGATCGTTGAAAGCGACGGCGCGCTGCGCTTCGACGGCGACCAGGCCCTGGATACCACCGATGTGCTCAGCCTGTCCCGCCTCAATCTGGCGCTGCGCGTCGAACTCGACGACTGGCAGGGGGATGCGCCGGCGGACAATTACCTGACTCTGGTACACGCCCGCGGTACCGGTGAGATCGGTGACTTGTTCATCCGACTGGCGGGCTTTACCAACCAGGTCGACGTTGAGAAAGAAACGCTGACTTTTCTGGACGCAGTCGAAGCCTTCGCCCGACAGGCCGATGCCCCGGAAGAAGCCGGCAAGGTTCGCAACCGGGCCTACGAGTTCTGCAAGGAACAACACGCCCTGGGTGAACCGGTGGCCGTCGAAGCCCTGTCCGGTTACCTGGACGAAGACCGGCCCGAGCGTTTCAAACAGTTCGCGGCCGAATCCCAGGACATTCCCGAAAAAACCGTCTTGCACCCCGATCATCGCAAAGTCAAAAAACTGGTGCGCATCGCGGGTTCCGGCGGCGGCATGAGCGTGTCCTTCTCCTCTGACCTGGTCAACCAGGCGGTCTACTACGACCGCGACAACGACGCATTGACCATCACGCGCTTGCCCAAGGCCCTGCGGGAACAATTGCAGCGCTATCTGGAAGCCAAGGAAAGCTAAAGACAAAGATCAGCCACGGACACTCGCTGACGCTCACGGACAAAAACAAAAGCAGTCGTTACTTAGCACTGTCATTACGTCCGTGAGATTCCGTGAGCGTCCGTGGCAATTTTTTTCTTTTTAATTTTTTGTCGTAGTTTCGCGGCAAAGCCATTTTTGTTCGCGATCCCACCACTGGTTAGCGATTGACCAAATCGTTATAATGCCCAGTCTTCCGCAAAATGCGGCGTTGCGCCGTTATTGTGGCGCCGACATCCATCGACCGATATTTTGAGACCCATGGCCAAGAAGCTGTTTATAAAGACCCACGGTTGCCAGATGAACGAGTACGACTCGTCTCGTATGGCCGACCTTCTGAAAACCGGCGAAGCGGTTGAGATGACCGACTCCGAACAGGATGCAGACATTCTTCTGCTGAACACCTGCTCGATCCGGGAAAAGGCCCAGGAAAAAGTGTTTCACCAACTGGGTCGCTGGAAAGGGTTCAAGGCCAACAAACCGGACCTGATCATAGGTGTGGGCGGTTGTGTCGCCAGCCAGGAAGGCCAGGCCATTATCGACCGCGCGCCTTATGTGGACATGGTCTTCGGGCCCCAGACCCTGCACCGCCTGCCGGACATGATCACCCAGGTTCGCGCCAAGAAAGGGGGCGTGGGTGTGGTGGATGTCAGCTTCCCGGAAATCGAAAAGTTCGACAACCTGCCCTCGCCCGGCGCCAACGGCCCCTCGGCTTTCGTATCGATCATGGAAGGCTGCAGCAAGTACTGCACTTTTTGCGTGGTGCCCTACACCCGCGGCGAGGAAGTCAGCCGGCCGGTGGACGATGTCATTGTGGAAGTGGTGCAACTGGCGGAACAGGGCGTGCGCGAGGTCAACCTGCTGGGCCAGAATGTCAACGCCTACCAGGGCGAAACCCACGACGGCGACGCCATGGACCTGGCCGAGCTGATCACCCTGATCGCCACCATCGACGGCATCGACCGTATCCGTTACACCACCTCGCACCCGGTCGAATTTTCCGATGCACTGATCGACGTGTACGAGCAGGTTCCGGAGCTGGTCGACCATCTGCACCTGCCGGTACAGAGCGGTTCGGATCGAATCCTGGGCGCCATGAAACGCGGCCACACGGCCCTGGAGTACAAGTCCAAGCTACGGCGCCTGCGCAAGATCCGGCCCGATATCAGTTTTTCCTCAGACTTTATTATCGGTTTTCCGGGAGAAACAGAGAAAGACTTCGAAGACACCATGAAACTGATCAACGACATCGGTTTCGATGTGTCTTTCAGCTTCGTCTACAGCGCCCGCCCGGGTACGCCGGCGGCAGACCTGCCGGACGACACCCCGATGGCACTCAAGAAGCAGCGTTTGAGCATTCTCCAGCAGCGGATCAACCAGCAGGCTCACGACATCAGCCGCAAGATGGTAGGCACCACCCAACGCATCCTGGTAACCGGCCTGTCCAAAAAAGATCCCGGTGAATATGCCGGTCGTACTGAAAACAATCGCATCGTCAATTTCCGTATGGACAATCCGGATGTTATCGGGCATTTCATTGATGTTGAAATTGGTGAGGCTCTGCCCAATTCTCTGCGGGGTGCGCCTGTAGACGGCATTTTGTACTGAGACCTTATTACTAAAAATAACGGGAGCCCTGCGCTTAACGGTTGAGCACATTGTCTGATTCGGTGGCAGGAATCAGTTGGCGACCCCTTTTCTAAACACGCCCGTGAATACTTCCCTGTAGGGCTTGACGCTGGCCATCCCTGGCCAGCGACAGTTTAGAAAAGGGGCCCCCAACTGCTTCCGTCCGGCTTTGAGTTACCTACTCAAAAATATTCAGTAATTTTAACGAGGCTTGCAAACAGCGAGATAAGGCAGGGGTTCGGAGGTCTTTCACAGACCGTGTTGCGCCAGGGATGGCGCGACCGAGCCTACAGGGAACGTATTCACGGCGTGTCTGGGAAAGACCTCCGAACTCCGGCCAAACACCCATGTCCAACAAGCAAGCTCCAACATCAGTAATCAGTAATCAGTAATCAGTAATCAGTAATCAGTAATCAGTAATCAGTAATCAGTAATCAGCAAATTACCGGGCCAGCCCCAAAAGCCCATCCAAAAGAAGAGGATTATTTGGAAACCAACGACGCAAGACAGTTTGACCTGCACCCCGTTGACCAACGCCGCCTGGCGACCCTGTGCGGACAGTTCGACGAACATATCAAACACATCGAACGCCGCATGGACGTGCGCGTGGGCCGTCGCGGCCATCACTTCCGCGTGGAAGGCGAAACCGAACGGGTCGCCGCCGCCGTAGAAATCATCCGACACCTGTACCGGGAAACCGAAGCCACCGAAGACCTGACTCCGGACACCGTACATCTGTTCATCCGCGAATCCGGCTTCGAGCGCCTGCCCGATGACGTGCCCTTCGACGGCAGCCTGACCATCATCAAAACACCCAAACTCCAGGCTAAACCCCGCGGCCCCAATCAGCAGAAGTACGTGCATAACATCCGCACCAACGACCTGAACTTCGGCATTGGTCCCGCCGGCACCGGCAAGACCTGGCTGGCTGTTGCCTGCGCAGTCGAGGCCCTGAAAGACGAACAGGTCAAACGTATCCTGCTGGTCCGGCCAGCGGTCGAAGCCGGCGAAAAACTGGGCTTTCTGCCCGGCGACCTGGCCCAGAAAGTCGACCCTTACCTGCGCCCGCTCTACGATGCGCTCTATGAAATGCTCGGCTTTGATCATGTCACACGGCTGATCGAAAAAAGCGTCATCGAGATCGCCCCCCTGGCCTTCATGCGCGGACGCACACTGAACAACTCCTTTATTATTCTCGATGAAAGCCAGAACACCACCCGCGAGCAGATGAAAATGTTTCTGACGCGAATCGGCTTTGGCTCCACCGCCGTAATAACCGGAGATACCACTCAGGTGGACCTGCCCAAGGGCCAGGGGTCCGGGCTGGCTCATGCGGCCAATATCCTGAAGGATGTTGCCGGCGTGGGCTTCACCCGGTTTGAAGCCAAAGACGTGGTACGCCACCCGCTGGTGCAGCGGATCGTGGAGGCCTACGACGCCCACGAGAACGGCGACAGCGGCTCCCGATGAACGCGTTGACAGTCGATATACAACGAGTGGTTTCAGGCCAGGACCTGCCCGGCGATACCGAACTCAGCCACTGGGCGGCCATTGCCTGGCGCCAGGATGAGCCGTCCGAGGTGACCTTGCGAATTGTGGACCGGGAGGAAAGTGCCAGGCTTAATAGCCTGTACCGGCATAAAACCGGCGCCACCAATGTGCTGTCTTTCCCATTCGAGGCGCCACCGGGCATAACCCTGCCGCTGGCCGGGGATCTGGTCATCTGCGCGCCCGTGGTGGAGGACGAGGCCCGCGAACAGGGTAAAACCCTCGCGGCGCATTGGGCACACATGGTTATTCATGGCATGCTGCACCTTCAGGGATTTGATCACCTCAACGATGAAGATGCGCATGTCATGGAATCTCTCGAGATCCGTCTCCTGGCGGAGCTCGGGATCGGGAACCCTTACGAATCAGAGGAAACGGAACAAGACTCATGAACGACGATCAGTCGAGTCGCAGTCAGGGCGGCAAGTCCTGGCTGGAACGAATATCACAGGTTTTTACCAACGAGCCTGAGTCCGTCGAGGATGTCCTGGAAATTCTTCGGGATGCCGAGACCCACGAGATCATCGATACCGATTCCATGAGCATCATAGAAGGTGCCATGCAGGTCATTGACATGCGGGTCGAGGAGATCATGATTCCCCGCTCACAGATGATTACAGTCAAGGCTTCGCAGGAGCCCAAGACCTTTCTCAAGGAGATCATCGAACACGCCCACAGCCGGTTCCCGGTGATCGGCGACAGCCAGGACGATGTGATCGGTATTCTGCTGGCCAAAGACCTGCTGCCCCTGGCGCTGGAGGATCAGGTCGACTGGGCCAACATCCGAGAAATCCTGCGCCCTCCGACCTTCGTGCCGGAAAGCAAGCGCTTGAACCAGTTGTTGAAGGAATTCAAGCAGACCCGCAACCACATGGCCATCGTGGTGGACGAGTACGGCGGCACGGCTGGCCTGATCACCATCGAGGACGTGCTGGAGCAGATTGTCGGGGAAATCGAGGACGAGCACGACTTCGAGGAAGAGACCAACATCAAGGGCCGTGGTGATGGCAGCTTTGCGGTCAAGGCCGCGACGCCGGTCGACGACTTCAATGAGTTTTTTGGCACCGAGCTGGACGAAGACGAGTTCGATACCATCGGCGGCGTTGTCCTCAAAGAATTCGGTCACCTGCCCCGGCGCGGGGAAAGTATCGAAATCGGGGACCTGCACTTTACCATTGCCAATGCGGATAACCGGGTTATTCGACTGCTGCAGGTGAAGCGTAGTGCGGACTAGCCTCCCGGCCAATGGCCGTGGTTGGCTTGGTGGTGTCCTACTGGTTATTGCCGGCGGCCTGCAAACGCTGACCTTTTCACCGTTTAACTGGTGGTGGCTGGGCCCTGTTTCCATTGTGCTGGTGGTTCTCACCTGCCTGCCTTTGCCGCCCAAGGCCCTGTTTCGCGCCGGCTGGCTGTTTGGTGTGGGGCTCTTTGGCACCGGTGTTTCCTGGATTTATGTCAGCATCAGCGAGCACGGCAATACCGCAGCGAGCATTGCGGTGGTGCTCACGGTGGTGTTCGTGGTTGGCCTGGCCCTGGTTCATGGCCTGGCTTTCTGGTGCTGGGGGCATCTTGCCAAACAGAGCCAGGGCCGGCGACTGATATTGTTGCCCGCGGTCTGGATTCTGGGCGACTGGCTGCGAAGCTGGCTGTTGACCGGCTTCCCCTGGCTTTATCTGGGCACGGCCCAGGTTGATGGACCTCTGGCCGGCTTTGCGCCTGTGGTCGGCGTCTACGGCATCACCTTCTGGGTCGTCCTGACCGGGGTTGCGCTCTTTTCGGCCTATTGGCTGTTTGATTCCGGGCGAAAAACAGGGGCTGTAACCGTCCTGGCCCTCAGCCTTTTGCCCTGGTTTACCGGGCCTTTGGTGGCCGGGGTGAACTGGACGACACTGGCGGACAAGCCCTTGTCAGTGGCCGCCATGCAGGGCGACATTCCCCAGCGCATCAAGTGGGACCCCGAGTATCTTCGCGAACAGATCGACATTTACCTGGATCTTACGGAAGAAGACTGGCAAAGGGATCTGATTCTCTGGCCGGAAACCGCCATCCCCATGACCCAGGATCAGGCCGGCCCGATCATTGAACACATACGTGAGAAACTGGGTTCTGAAAGTACGCTGATCACTGGCATCCCCTGGTATGGCTACAGCGAAACGCTGAATCAGAACACCTATCACAACAGCATCATGGCCATTGGTAACGGCGAGGGCACGTATCACAAGCAGAAGCTGGTGCCTTTCGGCGAGTATGTCCCCCTGCAACAATGGTTGCGCGGGCTGATTGGTTTCTTCGACCTGCCCATGTCGAGCTTTTCCAAGGGCCCGGAAAACCAGTCGCCCCTGCTGGCCGGGGGCCACAAGGTGATGCCTTTCATCTGCTACGAAGTGGCCTATCCGGATTTCGTCGCCCGTTATGCCAACTGGACCGACCTTCTGATCACCATCAGCAATGACGGCTGGTTCGGTGACTCTTTTGCGCCGGTACAGCACTTGCAGATGGCCCGGATGCGGGCGCTGGAAACCGGACGTTACATGCTGCGGGGCACGAATAACGGCATCACCGCGATTATCAATCACAAAGGCCAGGTCGAAGGCACCATCCCGCGCTTTCGACAGGACACACTCAAGGGTGAGGTTTATACCGTCACCGGTGCCACGCCCTTTATGCTATCCGGCTCCTGGCCCGCCCTGATCCTGGCGGCCATTGTGATTGTGTTTGTGCGGGAGCGGAAAATAGCACCGAACTGATCGGGCTTATCGGCTTTCGTGGCATGGGCGGCCTGGGCCGCCGCTCAAAAGCTGGGGCGTGCGCTATCCTCGCTACAGCGGGCGTCGATTCCTGCTGGTAGGCCGATCCTTGCGCTCAGGCCGTTTCAGGCGGCCAGCGCCCGGTGACCCGTTCAAAATAATGGGAGTTACAGGCTTCGCAGGGCTCGATCACGCTGGTTTTTGTCAGGCAGCGCATATGGCCGCAGGCGGAGCATTGCAGTACGCCGGCGGTGGCGATCTCACCACTGATGTAGTAGCCCGCATCCTGGTTACGCAGCTTCTGGTCCAGCTCCAGGCTGTCGAGCTGGGTCTTGTCGGCAATGGAAAACAACAGGTCCGATAGCTGGTGCTCGATCAGCGACAGGTCCAGGCGCAGCCATTCCCCGACGCCCTCTCCGGATTCCTCGACAAAATTCATCATGTGTTCGAGATCCCGCCGCAGATAAGCCGACAGCAGGCTGAGCTCGTCCCGGCTCATTTCCTCGAATTCGAGCTCGAATTCGACGGCGTCATCGATTTCGCGCCGCAATTCGTCAACCGATGTGTGCTCGACCCGTCTCAGACGTTCCTCCACCCGCTCCAGCATGCGGTTGTAGGACTCCAGCGCCTTGCCGGAAAACGGTTTCTGGGAAGATGCCATGACGAAACCTCCTCTAACAGATCGACAGTGACCTGATCTCATTCTGGCACAAGACTCGCCGGCCTGCAGGCTACCTGTAACCTGTCTGGTGCGTTAGAATGAGTCTCTCTATTTTTCAACCACAGGTAAATTCAGTAATGCCAGGAATGGACGAGCAGTACAGCCCCCGGGACATTGAACAAAAAGCCAGAGATTTCTGGGAAGACAACCAGACATTCAAGGTGAAAGAAGAGCCCGGCAAGCCCAAATACTACTGTTTGTCCATGTTCCCCTACCCCAGCGGCAAGCTCCACATGGGCCATGTGCGTAACTACACCATTGGTGATGTGATCTCCCGCTATCAGCGCATGCAGGGCAAAAACGTCATGCAGCCGATGGGCTGGGACGCCTTTGGGCTGCCCGCCGAAAATGCCGCCATCGCCAACAAGTCGGCGCCCGCCAAGTGGACCTACGCCAACATCGACTACATGAAAAACCAGCTCAAACAACTGGGTTTCGGTTACGACTGGAGCCGGGAGCTGACGACCTGCAAGCCCGATTACTATCGCTGGGAACAGTGGTTTTTCACCCGGCTCTACGAAAAGGGCCTGGTGTACAAGAAAATGTCCACCGTGAATTGGGATCCGGTGGACCAGACCGTTCTGGCCAATGAACAGGTGGTTGACGGCCGGGGCTGGCGCTCCGGCGCGGTGGTGGAGCGCAAGAAGATTCCCCAGTGGTTCATTCGCATTACCGATTACGCCGAGGAATTGCTGGCGGACCTGGATGAGCTGGATGACTGGCCGGAGCAGGTCAAGGCCATGCAGCGCAACTGGATTGGCAAATCCGTCGGCACTGAACTGACCTTCCCCCTTAACCGTCGTGACGACGGCCTGACGGTCTACACCACGCGGCCGGATACTCTGATGGGCGCGACCTACATGGCAGTCGCCGCCGAGCATCCGCTGGCGAAGGAAGCCGCTAAGCACAGCCGCGACATCGCCGAATTCGTGGACGAATGCCGTAACAGCACCACCTCCGAGGCCGACATGGCGGTCATGGAGAAAAAAGGCGTGGATACCGGCTACAAGGCCGTTCACCCCCTTACCCATGAACTGATTCCGGTCTGGGTGGCCAATTTCGTGCTGATGGAATATGGCACCGGCGCCCTTATGGCGGTGCCCGCCCACGATGAGCGCGATCATGAATTTGCCCGCAAGTACGGCCTGGCCATCAAACAGGTGATCGCCCCGGTCGATAGCCGTGAAATAGACACCTATGAACAGGCGTTTACCGAGAAAGGCGTGCTGGTGTCATCCGGCAAGTACACCGGGCTGACCAGTGACCAGGCCTTCGCTGACATTGCCGACCACCTTGAAAGCGAGGGCATTGGTACCCGCAAGGTCAATTACCGCCTGCGGGATTGGGGCGTGTCACGCCAGCGCTACTGGGGGGCGCCCATTCCCATGATGACCCTGGCCGACGGCACCGAGCAGCCGGTTCCGGATCATCAATTACCGGTCCGCCTGCCCGAGGACGTGGAGATGGACGGCGTCAAGTCGCCGCTCAAGGCGGACCCCGAATGGGCCCGGACCACCTACGAGGGACAACCGGCAACGCTGGAAACTGACACCTTCGACACCTTCATGGAGTCGTCCTGGTATTACGCCCGCTTCTGCAGCCCCAACTACGATAAAGGCATGCTCGACCCCGCCGCCGCCAATTACTGGCTGCCGGTGGATCAGTACATCGGCGGCATTGAACACGCCATTTTGCACCTGCTCTACGCCCGCTTTTTCCATAAGCTGATGCGCGATATCGGCCTGATAACCAGTTCAGAGCCGTTCAAACGCCTTCTGTGTCAGGGCATGGTGCTGGCGGAAACCTATTACCGGGAAGACAGCAAGGGCGGCAAACACTGGATCTCCCCCGCTGATGTCACGGTTGAGCGTGACCAGAAAGGCCAGGTCATCGGCGCGGTCCACACACAGGACGGTGAACCCGTGACATCGGGCGGCACCACCAAGATGTCGAAATCCAAGAACAATGGCATCGACCCCCAGGCCATCATTGACGAGCACGGCGCCGACACGGTTCGCCTGTTCATGATGTTTGCGGCGCCGCCGGAGCAGTCCCTGGAGTGGTCGGACAGCGGCGTCGAAGGCGCCCACCGTTTTCTCAGGCGGCTCTGGCGGGCGGTCAGCGAACATGTTTCAGCGGGCAAAAGTCCCGAACTTGAAACCGACAAGCTGTCGGATGCCCAGAAAGACCTGCGCCGCAAGACCCATGAAACCATCGCCAAGGTCAGTGACGACATCAGCCGCCGACTGACATTCAACACCGCGATTGCTGCGGTCATGGAACTGCTCAATGAAGTCGGCCGCCTGAATGACAACCAGCCACAAAGCCTCGCGGTCGTTCATGAAGCACTGGAAACCGCCGTTTTGATGCTGTCACCGATCGCACCCCACGTCTGCCACACGCTCTGGAGTCACCTTGGTCACGAGCAGGCCGTGGTCGACGCGCCCTGGCCGACAGCCGATAAAGACGCCATGATTCGCAGCCAGATTCAGGTGGTACTGCAAGTCAACGGCAAAGTACGCTCGCGGGTGGATGTACCTGCCAATATCGACAGCACAGAGCTGGAAGCCCTGGCCTTGAAAGACCAGAACGTAACCCGCTTCATTGAAGACAAGACCGTCCGGAAAGTGATTGTGGTACCGGGCAAGCTCGTGAATGTGGTGGCCAACTGATATGAGGTTTATGTCGCCTGTCGGTTGTGCAACAAGCCTGCTGGTTTCAGTGCTGGTAGCCGGTTGCGGCTTCCACCTCCGGGGGTCAGCGCCGGTGCCGACGGCTCTGGAGCCGCTCGCGGTTCGATGCAGCGAAGACGTGCCGGAAAACCTGTGCCGGGCAATGACTCAGCAGCTGAAACAGGGCGGAGTGACGGTCGTTGAGCGGGATGTCGCCGCCTATGTGCTGCAGGTCGAAAACTTTAATGAACGGCGCCGCGCCAGTGCGATCACCCAGCAGGGTTCGGCCTCGGAATTTGACCTGCGCCAATCGGTTAACCTGACGGTGGTCACCGACGATCAGTTGCCCCTGGTTGCCGACACCGAAGTCTCGGCGAGCGAGACCTACCGTTACGACGAAGCCAATGTCCTGGCCAAACGGCGGGAAGAGGAATCGGTGCGCGAGACGCTGTACCAGCGGCTGGCACAGCAGGTTATTTTCCGTCTGGCGCCACTGACGCGGGAAAGAATCGACTCCCTGCGGCAAGCCGCTGAACAGGAGAAGGCTGAACAGGCAGCCGAGGAAGCCGACGACAACGACGGCGGCGCCGAAGAATGAAGGCCCAGCCGGCGCAACTGGCCCCATTACTGAAAAAAGGCCTTAAGCCGGTCTACCTGGTGTCGGGGGACGAACCCCTGCTGGTCCAGGAAGCCTGCGACCAAATCCGCCAGGCGGCCCGCACGGCGGGATACCAGGATCGAGTCACCTTCCACGCCGACCGGCATCTGAATTGGACCAGCGTCGGCGAAGAGTTCAGCGCCCTGTCTTTGTTCGCCGACAAGCGCCGAATCGAAATCCACTTGCCCACCGGCAAATTGGGCGACGGACGGCCGGTCCTGGAACAGGCTCTGGCAGTGCCATCGGACGACATTATCCTGATCCTGATCAGTGCCCGACTGGATGCGGCCGAGCTTCGCCGCAAGTGGTACAAGACCCTGCAGGAGGTGGGGGTGCACGTGACCATCTGGCCGGTCGACCCGGACAAGTTCCCGGCCTGGCTTCAACAACGGGCCCAGGCGAAAGGCCTGACCCTCACCCGGGGTGCTCTGGAGATCATGACCGACCGCCTGGAGGGTAACCTGCTGGCGGCCAACCAGGAACTCGACCGGTTGGCGCTGTTCGCCCGGACCGGCACGGTGGATGAAGAAAGCGTGGAGCAGGCCGTGCAGAACAGCGCACGATTCAACCCCTTCGATCTGGTCACCGATATCCTCACCGGCCAGGCGGCCAATGCCCACAAGGTGCTGGGCGCGCTTCAGCAGGAAGGCGAAAACCCGTTGGGCCTGCTCACGGTGCTCAGCCGGGACCTGAACCTGGCCCTTGAGCTGAAAAAAGCCCTGGGCCAACGCGAGGCACCGGCGGTTTTTCTCAAATCCCGGGGCGTACGGCAGCCCCAGCGCATGCGGGCCCTGGAGCAGGCGGCTCGTCGTTTATCACCGGCAAACCTGACCCGGGCGATCAGCCGCTGCAGCGATATCGACCGCGCCGCCAAAGGCTTTGGTGATCATTCTCCCTGGTTTCACCTGCGCACCTTGAGCACCGAACTGAACCGGGCCTGAGGCTCTTGACAGCGCTCTTGCGCCGGTAGCATGGTTAAGTGAATGCAAAGCCTGTCACCACACAAGGAGCGGTCATGGGGGTTAAGGACGAATTGAAGCGGATAAGAGAAACTGTCGACAGACAAAGGGACGAAATTCGTCTTCAACTGCACTTGGCGCGCCAGGACGCGAAAGATGAATGGGACGACCTGGAAGAGCAATGGGACAGGTTCCGGAACACATTAGAACAGATTCTTCGCGACACCGAAGAGTCCAGCCAGGAAACCCGCCAGCATGCCCTGAA
>JAGXLV010000127.1 GCA_018334495.1 Oleiphilaceae bacterium | reverse complement strand
GGGAAGATACCCCAAAAACCTCCTCCACTCCCCGCTCTCCCAGGGCAGTGACGGTTGCGGTGGCACTCGTCATCTCCGAACTGCGCAGGCCGCCGGCCCGGGACCGCCGAACCAGATCCTGCAGACGCCGCATCATTTCAGGCAGCGATAACCGGTCAGCTTCAAGAATGGCGGGCGTGACAAGGCCACCGCCCCGGAGGTTGATGGCCATTCCTAAATGGACCTTTTCGCCCGGTTGGTATTCGCCGTTCTGATAATACCCGTTCATCTCCGGGTATTGGCGAAGGGCCAGGGCGGAGGCTCGGATCAATAGCGTTGAAAGGAGCAGTCGCTGCTCAGGGGGCCGGCTCTCATTGTATGAGTCCAGCCAGCGACTGGCAGCAGCCATGTTTATGGTCGTGGCCAGGTAATAATGGGGTATTTCTCGCTTTGATTTTGCCATTGCCGCAGCAATCGCGCGGCGCATACCCGCAACATCAAACCCTGCCCGAGACTTTTTCGGCACATTTGATGGTCTGTTGATCTGAGTCTGGTCCGGGGCTTCAGCTGACATCTGTTCCTGCGCTGCGCGATCCATGCTGCCGAGATCCCGGGCAAGGATGGCGCCGGCCGGGCCGCTTCCTTGAAGGGCGTTCAGGTCAATCGCCTGTTCCCTTGCCAGTCGACGTGCGAAAGGAGTCGCGGCCTTGCGTGTGGCGGACGTGACCCTGTCGCGAGGCGGTTTTTCTGGGTCACCGTTTGGCTTAGCCGAGATCACTGGGGGCGCAGGGCGTTCGGCGGGTGGGGCGCCTGTCTGCTTGGGTGGTTCGGGCCGGGGGGGCTTTGCACCTGGCTCAGCGCCGGTTCCAATCCTGGCCATGGCCTTGCCAACCGGTACCTGGGTGTTTACGGGCGTGTAGAGCTCTTCTACCACCCCATCTTCAAAGACTTCAACCTCAATCGCGCCCTTGGCGGTTTCCACCACGGCTATGACGTCGCCTTTATGGACCTGGTCCCCTGGCTTTACCGACCATTCGATCAGGTTTGCAGCGTCCATGTCGGCGCCCAGGGATGGCATCACAAAATCGCTCATAGGCCACCTCTCATCACTTGCCGGCAGCTTTCCATTATCTTTTCAACCTGGGGTAACGCTGCCTCTTCCAAATGATGCGGGTAGGGGATAGGCACCTCCTCGGTGCAAACGCGGCTCACCGGCGCATCCAGCTCCCAGAAAGCCTCTTCCATCAGGATGGCGCTGATTTCTCCGGCCAGGCTGCCGGTTTTCCAGGCTTCATCGATAACCACCGCCCGGTGGGTGCGGGCTAAAGAGGCGATCAGCGTTGGCCTGTCCAGAGGCCGCAGTATCCGCAGGTCGATCACTTCGACCTCGATGCCCTCCTGCCCGGCCAGGTTTTCTGCCGCCTCCAGCGCTTTATGGACGGCGCCGCCATAGGCGATCAGGGTAAGGTCCCTGCCGGCGCGACGGATGGCGGCGCGACTTATATCCACACCCTGGGGCTGAGGGTGCAGGGTGCCTGTCATGTTGTAGAGCCGAACATGTTCGAAAATCAGGACAGGATTGGCATCCTGCAGTGCCGCCCACAACATATAGCGAGCATCCTCCAGGGTTGCGGGGGCCAGTACTTTGAGGCCGGGTACATGGGCATACCAGTTTTCAAGACTGTGTGAATGTTGGGCGCCGAGTTGCCGGCCGGCTCCGGTGGCCACCCGAATGACCAGGGGAACATTGAACTGGCCACCGGACATGTGCAACAGGGCCGCCGCAGTGTTGACAATCTGATCCATGGCCAGAAGGCTGAAATTGACCGTCATGATTTCCACGATGGGCCGCAGGCCTCCCAATGCGGCCCCGATGCCCGCGCCGGTGAAGGCATTTTCGGATAAGGGCGTGTCCCGGACTCGTTCCGGGCCAAACTGATCGAGTAACCCGCGGCTAACGGCGTAACAGCCACCGTAATGGCCCACATCCTCGCCCATGAAAAGCACCCGCGAATCATGCTGCAGGGCTTCCTCAAGAGCCAGCCGGCAGGCCTCCCGATAGGTACTGTCAAAAGGCTCGAGATTGGGGGTGGATGGCGGTGGTGCTGAGTCCGTATCGGATAACTCATAGACATGGTTCGTTAATTGCTCAACCGGCTCCCATGTTCCCTCTTCGGCAAACTCGATCGCCTGCGCAACCTCTGCCGCAACATCGGTTTCAATGGTGTTCAACTCGTCTTCATGCATCTGCCCGTTGTCAGACATCCACTGGGCGAGAAGGGCAATCGGATCGCGTTTTTTCCAGCGCTCAACCTCACTTTTATCCCGGTATAATTGCGGATCAAACATGGAGTGGGCACGGAAGCGGTAAGTCCGACATTCCAGAAAGCGCGGCCCTTCGCCGGCACGGATGGCATTGACTGCCTGTCTGGCCGCTGACTCGACATCCACCACGTTCATCCCGTCGACCCCTTCCGAGGCCATTCCGTGAACCTCGGCCATCAGATGGACATCGGTCTGATGTTGGGAAAGGCCAAGCGCCGTGCCCATGGCATAGAGATTGTTTTCGCAGACAAAAAGCACCGGCAGTTGCCACAGAGCCGCGAGGTTGAGACTCTCGTGAAAAACGCCTTCGGCAGCGGCGCCTTCGCCAAAGAAACAAACGGTGATCCGATTCCGGCCACTGAGTTTGTCCGCTAATGCCAGGCCAACCGCCAGGGGTAGCCCGCCCCCGACAATGGCATTGCCACCAAAAAAACGGGTCGAGGCATCAAACAGATGCATGGAACCGCCGCGGCCTCCGCTACAGCCTGACTGTTTACCGAACATTTCTGCCAGAATTTTATCCATGGGAGTTCCATGAAGCAGCGCATGACCGTGTTCGCGATAGGTTGCCACCACGGCGTCGTCCGGTTCCAGGTTGCTTATAACACCAGCGCCAACGGCTTCCTCTCCGATGTAGAGATGCAGAAACCCCCGTATCTTTTCCTGGGTATAGAGTTCCGCGCATTTTTCTTCCATTCGGCGCACCCGAGTCATCTGTCGCAGAAGCTTCAACAGATGCTCGCGGGACACTCTCAATTTGCCGGGGTAAGTGGCGGCGGCTGCTTGTTGTAGGTTTGTCATTTGCCGCTCTCCTCCAGGGTTGAGGTGTCGCCTTCCGGAAGGCCCAGTTCCCGGGCTTTTAAAAGCCGGCGCATGATCTTGCCGCTGCGGGTTTTTGGCAGCGCTACCCGGAATTCCAGTGTTTTCGGCGCCACTGCCGGTCCGAGCCTCTTGCGCGCCAGGCCGAGTAACTCTTTTTGTAAGCCCTCAGTGGCTTCAATACCGGGTTTAAGGGCAACAAAAGCCTTGACCGCCTCACCACTGACTTCGTCTGGAATGCCGATAACGCCCGCTTCCGCGACGGCCGGGTGCTCCATGAAAACACTTTCTACCTCAAAGGGTCCGATGAGATGGCCGGATGACTTGATCACATCGTCGGCCCGGCCTACGAACCAGAAATAGCCATCCTCATCGCAACGGGCGAGGTCGCCGGTAAGGTACCAGTCTCCAATAAAGCATTTGTGGTAACGCTCGTCTTCATTTAAATAGCCGCGAAACATGGAGGGCCAGCCTGTTTTGAGCACCAGTTCTCCGGTTTCATCAGAATTCTGCAGGAACTCAATACCCTCTGCGGTTCGATGAGCGATAGCCGCCTCGATACCGGGCAAGGGCTTGCCCATGGAACCGGGCTTGATGTCCATGCTTGAAAAGTTGGCGATCATGATGCCCCCGGTTTCGGTTTGCCACCAATTGTCATGGAAGGGCAAGCCGAGGGTTTCCATGCCCCACTTGACGGCCTCGGGATTCAAGGGTTCGCCGACGCTGGCCAGAAACCGTAAGCCCGATAAATCAAACCGGTCGGCCATCTCTTTGCCATATTTCATGAGCATCCGGATAGCGGTCGGCGCGGTGTACCAGACACTGACATGCTGGTCCTGGAGTGTTCGGTACCATCGCTCGGCGTCGAAATCCGCCTCATCGACAATCATCGTGACGCCGTGGGTCAGGGGCGCAATGATGCCGTAGGACGTCCCCGTCACCCAGCCGGGATCGGCTGTACACCAGTAAATATCCCGGGGTTGCAGATCGAGCGCAAATTCAGCCGTGACGTAATGAGCCAACACGGCCTGGTGGACATGTATGGCACCTTTGGGCTTGCCCGTAGTGCCGCTGGTGAAGTGAAGTAATGCGGGCTCCTCAGGCGCCATGGCCTGGGTCGAATAGTCCGGGCTTGCGCTGCTCATCAGGGCGGAGAGTTTGACTGCCCTCCTGTCAGGCGTTTCGGCCGGGTCGTCATCAAGCAGGATGACATGATCCAGGTAGGGCAACTCATGAGCCCAGTCAGCGAGTTTTTTTCGGTAAAGTCTTGAGGTGGTAACAAGAACCGATGGTTGGCCGATATCCATACGCGACCTGATCGGTTCGGGTCCGAATGCCGAGAACAGGGGCGTGAAGAGGCAGCCATGTTTGAGGGCTCCCAAGGCGGCAATATAGAGGCCGGGTATCCGGCCTGAAAGGCAGTACACGCGATCGCCACGTGTGACGCCCAGGGATGCCAGGACATTGGCGAATCGGTTGGAATCCGCCAGCAACTGGCGATAACTGATATCCTGCGGCGACGCCGCATTCTCGTCTTTTGGAAGGAACCGCAGAGCCACATGGTTTTCAATTTCGGTTCCCCGGTGGCGATCCAGGGCTTCAAAGGCAATATTCAGCTTCCCTTCACCCATGCCGGCAAGCTTTTCCCGGGCCTGGTCCCAGCTGAATTTGGAATGAACGAGATCATAATCTCGTAGATTGGGCGGTGCCGGGGAAGCATGCTCCCGCTTGGATATGATCGGATAGGACATGTTGAGTTCCCTCTCAGCCCTGCCGGACGACTGCCAACAGGTTGTTTAATTTACATCCTGATTCATTCTAGCGGAGCGGAAAAAAGGCCAACTTGACTCAGGTCAATTTGTGTTCCGGGAAAAGTAGGTCGCCAACATCAGGCAGCGCGACGACGGTTAGCAGATGCGCGGTAAAGGATCATCCTCCAGCTCTTCCAGGATGCGCTCACCGCCATAGTCTGTCGTTAATACGACCTGAGCATGCGTTGACTGGATTTCACCGATGATCGCAGCTTCTGAACCAGACGACAGTTCCCGCCAGCGTCTCAGCGCCGGCTGGGCGTCG
>JAGXLV010000049.1 GCA_018334495.1 Oleiphilaceae bacterium | reverse complement strand
CCCACGATGCCGCCGTCGCGGTTGCGGACTTCGCCGCCGGCTATGATGATGTGGAAGTCGTCGCGGGCGGCCAGAATCGAGGCCACGTGCAGGTTGTTGGTCACCACCCGCAGGCCGTTGTGCGCCAGCAGGGCCCGGGCGATGGTCTCCGTGGTGGTGCCGATGTTGATAAAAATCGAGGCGTTGTCGGGAATCACCCGGGCCACGGCCTCGGCAATGCGTTCCTTGGCCTCCAGGTCGAGGATCTGGCGGGTCTGGTAGGAGGTATTGACGGTGCTGGAATCGATACCGGCACCGCCGTGGTGACGGCGCACACGGCTCTGCTGGGCAAGCTGATTCAGGTCGCGGCGTATGGTCTGGGGCGTGACATTGAAGTGATCGACAAGCTGCTCGGTGGTGACAAACCCGTTCTGCTGGATCAGCTCCATGATCAGGTCCTGCCGGTGTCTTTGTGCCATGCCTGTGCTCCCGTGTGATGGTCCGCGTGCCGTCATTTGCGTTTCATTATCAGGCGCGGCGGTTTATTGTATTGTTATACGCCGGCTGAAATCGGCTGGTTTCAAGGCGAACGCGTTGATGTTCGTATGAATTATTTCGAAAAAATCAACATTTTGCGCGTGTTAGACACTAATCTAACAGATTTTGACGAAGGAATAATCCAGTCTGTCGCTCAAAGCGCGATTAATCCACCAGGGGAATGAGGCGTTACCGGTGGTTTAGCGATAGAATTGGTAAAAATACGAAAAAACAAGAACGTTAACCAGGAGTAATTCATGACTCGATACATACTGGCGATTGACCAGGGCACGACCAGCTCAAGGGCGATTGTGTTCACGGAGAAAGGTCATATCCAAGGGGTCAGCCAACAGGAGTTTACCCAACACTACCCGCAAAGCGGCTGGGTCGAGCACGATCCCGACGCCATCTGGACCTCTGTCGTCGACAGCTGCCGGAAGGTGCTGGAAAAAACCGGCCTCAAGGCCTCCGAGATTTCTGTGGCCGGCATTACCAATCAGCGTGAAACCACGATTATCTGGGATCGCAAGACCGGCAAGCCCATTCACAACGCCATTGTCTGGCAGGACCGCCGCACGGCCGAGTACTGCGAGTCACTGACCAGCGAGGGCCGGGAAGAATTCATCAACGACCGCACAGGCCTGTTGATCGACCCCTATTTTTCGGCCACCAAAATCCGCTGGCTGCTGAATGAAATACCCGGTGCCCGCGAAAGGGCCGAGCGCGGTGAGCTGGCATTCGGCACCGTCGATACCTTCCTGCTGTGGCGGATGACCGATGGCAAGTCCCATTGTACCGACGCCACCAATGCCTCCCGTACCATGTTGTTCAATATCCACACCCAGGAGTGGGACCCGGAGCTGCTCGAGTTCTTTGATGTCCCCGCCAGCCTGTTACCGGAAGTGAAGGATTCCTCCGATGACTTCGGCAGCATCAGGGCCGACTTGCTGGGGTCGGAAGTGCCGGTTTACGGCGTCGCCGGCGACCAGCAGGCCGCCATTGTGGGCCAGGCCTGTTTCCGTGAGGGTATGGCGAAGAGCACCTACGGCACCGGTTGTTTCCTGTTGTTGAACACCGGCAAAAAAGCGCTCAAGTCCGAGCACCGCCTGCTGACCACCGTGGCCTACCGGCTCAATGGCGTGCCCACTTACGCGCTGGAAGGCAGTATTTTCATCGCCGGGGCGACCATTCAATGGCTCCGTGACGGCCTCAAGCTGATCAAGATGGCGGACGAATGCGAGCCCCTGGCGGAGCAGACCTCCCTGGACCACGGTGTCTATTTGCTGCCGGCCTTCACCGGTCTGGGCGCGCCTTACTGGGACCCCAACGCCCGTGGCGCGATTTTCGGCCTGACCCGGGATACCGGCATCAAGGAAATCGTCACGGCCGGCCTGCAGGCGGTCTGCTACCAGACCAAGGATTTGCAGAAAGCCATGGAAAAAGATGGCCTGCGGCCCACTGCCCTGAGGGTTGATGGCGGCATGGTGACGAACAACTGGGTGCTCCAGTTCCTGTCGGATATTCTGGGGGCCACCGTTGACCGCCCCGAGACCATCGAAACCACGGCGCTCGGCGTTGCTTACCTGGCCGGCCTGAAGGCGGGGATATTCGCATCCACTGAGGAGATCGAGCAGATGTGGCAGTGCGACCGTCGCTTCTCGCCAACCATGACCAAAGAGCGCCGTGACGGGCTCTATGACGGTTGGGTGAAAGCGGTCAACCGCCTGCAGAGCTTCTAGTCCATCAAGGCGGGCGAGGGCCTGGGGTGTCAGCGCACACCCAGTTCCCGCAGGCGCTTGTAGACGGTGTTGCGGCTGTAGCCGAGCTGACGCGCCGTGCGGGAGACATTGCCCTGGTAATGGTTGTACATTGCCAGCAGGCCGTCCGAGTCCGGTATCCTTTCCGCTTGCACGGACACCGTTGCCTGGGTGGCCGGCTGCGATGGTGCCACTCGGATCTCCGTCAGGCTCGCGGGTTCGCCCGGGTTTATATCCAGTATGAAGTCATCCGGCAGGTGCCACATGTCAATGGGGTCCTGCTCGGCCATGGCCAGAGCAACCTGCACGACATTGATCAGTTGCCGTATGTTGCCGGGCCAGGCGTGTCTTTCAAAGACATCCAGAAGGGTGTTGGGCAGGCTGTCCGGCTGACCGGGTTCGGCATAGCGGGCGTGGATGTGCCGGAAGAGTTCGCGCTTGTCGGTGCGATGGCGCAGGGGCGGCAACTCAATGTTGAGGCCGCTGACCCGGTAATACAGATCGCGCCGGAACTGGCGGTCTTCCACCAGTTGACGCAAGGGCTGATTCGTCGCCGAAATCAGGCGAATGTCCACCGGGTAGGATTCAACCGAACCCAGCGGCGTCACTTCGCGCTCCTGCAATACCCGTAGTAACCGCGCCTGGGCCCCCAGCGGCATCTCACCGATCTCATCCAGAAACAGTATGCCCTGGTTGGCTTTCCGGATAAGCCCGATGGCGCCACGGGAACTGGCGCCGGTGAACGCGCCTTTTTCATAACCGAACAGCTCCGACTCCACCAGTTCCGCCGGAATCGCGGCGCAGTTAACCGCTACCATAGGGTGCTGGCGCCGGGTGCTTGCCTGGTGCAGGGCTTTGACGAACACCTCTTTGCCAACGCCGGTTTCACCGTGAATCAGTATGGGGATGTCTTTGTCGACAACCTTGGTGGCCTGCTGCACGCAGCGCCGGACTTTGCGGTCACCAAATTCAATATCACGCAGGCCGAAAGGCGCATGGCGTGTTGCCGCCGGTGGTGTTTGCTCTTTGACGGGCGCCGCACCCGGGCGGGTCGGGCGTCGTATCTGGCCTTGCAGCCGGCGCTGGCCGCGAGTCAGCAGTTGCAGGGTGGCGGCATCGGGCTGGCGCAGGAAGACGTCGGTACTGACGTCGAACAGGTCTTCCAGCGAGCGGGTTGTCAGCGGGGGTGTCAGGAGCATTTCTGCCCGGCGGTTGCATGCCACGACGGTTCCGGCTTCATCGAAGGCGATCAGGCCGGACCACTGGCTGTCCAGGTTGTCGGCGTTGGTGTTGAAGGTGAGCAGAAAGCAGTCGGCGGCGTGGTTGCGGACCATCAGCCGGTTTTCCACAGACTGGGACATCAAGCGAACCATGCCCAGTGTGTGCGCCTGGGGCAGATAGGCGTCGCTGCACACGCTGAGCACGCCGATGATGCGGTGCTCTTCGTTCAGAATGGGCGCCGCCGAACCGATCATGAAGCGGTTGCACCGCAGGTAATGTTCGTTGCGTTGCACCTGCACCGCATGACCACAGGCAATGGCCGTGCCGATGGCGTTGGTGCCGTTGTCCTTTTCCAGCCAGCTTACACCCTCCTGAAACAGGGGCGCCCGACCTGAATCCATGAACCGGCGATCGCCCCAGTTATTGAGGATCGAGCCGTTCTGATCGGTCAGCAATATCATGCACATGCTATTGGACAGGATATTTTCGTAATAGGGCAGCACCTCCCGTTCAGTGGTTTCCAGCAGGATCCGGTTGCGCTCCTTCAGTTTTTCCCGGTCAGCGCGGCTGAGGGGCGTTAAGTCGGGTTTTGTGGTGGAGCGCAGGTCGAAATTCCGGCAGCGCTCCCAGGAAGCCGCGATCACCTCAACGAATTCGCCGGTTTTGTTCACAGTGTTCACAATGGGCGTCCCTCTGTGGCTGCCGGTTCGGGCAACAACGCCGTCCGACCTGGGTGTGATCTGTAATCAGGTGTTCAATTTTCTGTTCAATGATTGTCAAAGTCAATGTTCATTGTGATCAAAAAGGTTCGCAAGCGAACAAAACCGCGTTCGTTGCGAACCCGACCGGAATTAAAAACTGCAGTGCAACCAGTGAGTTAACGATTTCTTTCCAATGCGCGAAAACTATTGGTATGCTCGTTGCGTTAGAGTACTCGAATGCGAAATTGCTGAGGCTGTCAATGCGGGGTTTCCACCCGGCCTGGCAGTCAGCTCTTAAGTCCAAAATAAAAAGCAGGGACCAACCTATGTCGCTAACACTGGAAAACGCCTCCCGCGTGGTGGGGGGTGTACCTCATGTCGCCGACGCAAACATCACCTTTGAGGCCGGGTCGTTTAACGTCTTGCTGGGGCGTACGCTGTCCGGCAAGACGTCGCTGATGCGGCTGATGGCCGGCCTCGACAAGCCTGACAAGGGCCGGATCATAGTGGATGGGCGTGACGTTACCAAGGACTCCGTCCAGAAGCGTAACGTGTCGATGGTGTACCAGCAGTTCATCAACTACCCCAACCTCACTGTCTGGGAAAATATCGCCTCGCCGCTTCGTATCGCCAAGATGAAGGACTCGGAGATCGAGCGCCGCGTCAAAGAAACCGCTTCCATGCTGCAAATCGAGCCGCTGCTCCAGCGTTATCCCCTGGAGTTGTCTGGCGGCCAACAGCAGCGCACCGCCATGGCACGGGCCCTGGTCAAAGATGCCACCCTGATTCTTTTTGACGAGCCGTTGGTGAACCTGGACTACAAACTCCGGGAAGAGCTGCGTACCGAATTGCGCGAGCTGTTCAAGGCCCGTGACTGCATCGCGGTATACGCCACCACCGAGGCCAATGAAGCGCTGGCCCTGGGCGGCGTGACCACGCTGCTGCACGAGGGCCGCATCATTCAGTCCGGCCCTGTCACGCAGGTTTACCGCACGCCCATTGATGTGGAGGCGGCCGAGCTGTTCAGTGAGCCGCCGATCAACATGCTGGACGGCAAGATTTCAGACACCGAAGTCACTTTCGGCGGCTATATAAACCACGATCTAACCGGCCCGATCAAGGATCTTGCGCCCGGCGATTATCAGTTCGGTATCCGCCCCAGCCACATCAGTCTCGTGCCCCAGAACGAGGACGACCTTGAGCTGTCGATGCGGGTGGGCCTGAGCGACATCAGTGGCTCTGAGACCTTCATGCACGTGGATAACGAGCATTTCGAGCTGGTGTTGCAACTGATGGGTGTGCACCAGTACCACACAGACGCGCCAGTCAAGGTGTATCTGCCGATCAGCAAGCTGTTCGTGTTCGGGCGCGACGGCAACCTTGTCCATGCCCCCGAACATACATCCAAGGAGTGATTTGCTATGGCCGAAATAACTCTAAAATCATTGGCCCACAGCTACAGTCCCAACCCTACGGGGCCTGAGGATTACGCCATTCGTGAAATGGATCACGTCTGGCACAAGGGTGGCGCCTACGCGTTGCTGGGCCCGTCCGGGTGTGGCAAGAGCACCATGCTGAACATCATCTCGGGGCTGGTAAGGCCGTCTGACGGCGATATCCTGTTTGATGGCAAGCGTGTCAACGAGCTGTCACCGACTGAACGGAACATTGCCCAGGTATTCCAGTTCCCGGTTATCTACGATTCCATGACCGTGTATGAAAACCTGGCGTTTCCTCTGAAGAATGCCGGCAAATCCAAGGAGCAGATCAAGAAGAAGGTGGCTGAGGTCGCTGCCATTCTTGAACTGGAGCCGGTTCTGAGCAAAAAGGCCAAGGGCCTGACGGCGGATGAAAAGCAGAAGATCTCCATGGGCCGGGGGCTGGTGCGTGATGACGTCTCCGCCATCCTGTTTGACGAGCCCCTGACGGTTATCGATCCCCAGCTCAAGTGGAAGCTGCGCCGCAAGCTCAAGCAGATTCACGAGCAGTTCGACCTCACCATGGTCTACGTCACCCACGATCAGTTGGAGGCTTCCACCTTCGCTGACAAGATCGCGGTGATGTATGGCGGTGTCATTGTTCAGTTCGGCACCCCGCGGGAGCTCTTCGAATCACCCAACCATACCTTTGTGGGTTACTTCATTGGCAGTCCGGGCATGAACCTGGTCGAAGTCAGCCGTTGTGATGGCGGTGTCTGTTTCGACGATATGGTCGTCCCCTTAAGCGATGAGCTCCTGAAGCACATTGACAATAAAGGCTCGAAAAACCTGAAAATTGGTATCCGGCCCGAGTTTGTCAACGTGGTGGACCAGCCTGCCGATGACACCTATGAGTGCCAGGTCCGGGATGTGGAAGACCTGGGCACCTACAAGATAATAGCGCTCAAGCTGGGCAACCAGATCCTGAAGGTTCGCGTCGATGAAGACCACCAGCTCAACGGTGATGTGGTCCATGTCGGTTTTCCGCGCCAATGGCTCAAGCTGTACGTGGATGAATTCTTGATAGAGGAGCAGGCAGAATGAATAAAGTCGCTGATAATAGAGGGTGGTTGCTGGTTCTGCCGGTTTTCCTTCTGGTTGCGCTCTCTGCACTTATCCCCCTGATGACCGTGGTGAACTACTCGGTTCAGGACATTTTTGGCCCGGGCAGTGCCTACTTTGTCGGCACCGACTGGTTTACCGAAGTCCTGCACAGCGAGCGGCTTCAGGATTCGCTGATTCGCCAGTTTCTCTTCTCAGGCGCCGTCCTGGCGATCGAGATTCCTCTGGGCATCGGTATTGCCCTGATGATGCCGACGGGTGGCAAGCGTGCCTCTTTAGTATTGATCCTGTTGGCAATTCCGTTGCTGATTCCCTGGAACGTGGTCGGCACCATCTGGCAGATCTTCGCCCGTGGTGATATCGGCCTGTTCGGGTCGGCTCTGACGGGGCTGGGCATAGACTACAACTATACCCGCAATACCGGAGACGCCTGGTTTACCGTGCTGTTGATGGACGTGTGGCACTGGACACCCCTGGTTGCGCTTCTGTGCTACTCCGGCCTGCGTGCGATTCCGGAAGCTTTCTATCAGGCCGCGGAAATTGATCGCGCCTCCAAGTGGGCCATCTTCCGCTATATCCAGCTGCCGAAGCTCCAGAGCGTACTGGTGATTGCGGTGCTGCTGAGGTTCATGGACAGCTTCATGATCTACACCGAGCCGTTCGTGCTGACCGGTGGTGGTCCTGGCAGTTCCACGACCTTCCTCAGTCAAACGTTGACCACTATGGCAATCGGGCAGTTCGATATCGGTCGTGCCGCCGCCTTCTCGTTGGTCTACTTCCTGATCGTACTCGCCGTGTCCTGGGTGTTCTTTACAGCCATTACACACATGGACAAGCAGAAGTGAGGAGCCTGAAATGAAACAGAATACAAAAGGCAAGGCGTTCGGCATAACCGCCTATATCGTGATACTGATGTTGCCCATCTACTGGCTCCTGAACATGTCGTTCAAGACCACGGAAGAAACCCTGGGCAAGATGACGTTCTTTCCGGAGAATTTCACGTTCGCCAACTACGCGACCATCTTCTCTGACCCGAGCTGGTTCATGGGTTATATCAACTCCATGACCTACGTCGGTATGAACATGGTCATCACTCTTGTGGTGGCCCTGCCGGCGGCTTATGCGTTCAGTCGCTATAAGTTTGTGGGCGACAAGCACCTGTTTTTCTGGCTGCTCAGTAACCGTATGGCGCCGCCGGCGGTCTTCCTGCTGCCATTCTTTCAGTTGTATTCGTCCATAGGCCTGTTTGACACCCATGTTGCGGTGGCACTGGCGCATTGTCTGTTCAACGTGCCTCTGGCGGTCTGGATTCTTGAAGGCTTTATCTCGGGTGTACCCAAGGAATACGACGAAATGGCCTATATCGACGGCTACAGCTTTCCCAAGTTCTTCCTCAAGATCTTCATTCCGATGATCCGCTCGGGTATTGGTGTGGCGGCCTTCTTCGCCTTCATGTTCTCGTGGGTCGAGTTGCTGCTGGCCAGGACCCTGACGTCCGTCGATGCCCAGCCCATAGGGGCGATTATGACGCGAACCGTGAGTGCCAGTGGTATTGACTGGGGCGTATTGGCCGCCGCCGGCTGCCTGACTATTTTGCCAGGCGTGTTGGTTGTCTGGTTTGTTCGAAACCATGTTGCCACGGGCTTCGCGCTCGGCCGTGTGTAAGGGGGCTTATTATGGAAACTCGTCATTTTTTTGAGTGGATGAACTGGACAACGCCAACGGCGATCTTTTTCCTTGTGATTGTCGCGATACTGGCGGTGATGACTGTGTATGAGCTGGTCTCGCCCTGCGTGGAGCGCAAGGGCTTCCTGCCGATCTCCACGACTCGCGGTGACAGGCTGTTCGTCGGCCTGTTGACCAGCGCTTATATTCATCTGGCCTGGCTGGCGGTAACAGAGGCAAGCCTCTACATCGCCCTGGCTATTTCAGTGATCTGGCTGGCAATTCTGCTTCGCTGGGGGTAAAACTAAAGGAGGAAGTTGAAAAGAAAAATTCGGTTATGACATTTTTTGTGTTGATGTTTGTTCGTAATCGAACTAATGTAATTTCCATGGTCGCAAACGAGCACCGATTCGTTTTCGGCCTGTCATCGGGCGGGTGACCGACGTCCAGATGAGCGGGGTAAAAACTGGGGGTCCCGAAAGGGGCCGGAGTTAATCCCGAATTCTAACAATTCAAATGAGGTTCGGTATGTTTAAAAACAACAAGTATCCCAGAGCGATACTGCTGAGCACGGCAGTAGGCGCTGCGAGTATGGGCCTAAGCCTGCAGGCTTATGCTGACCAGTATTCCGATATGGCAGAAAAGTGGGTTTCCGAGGAATTCCAGGACTCCACACTGACCAAAGAAGAACAGCTGAAGGAAATGGCCTGGTTCACCCAGGCCGCCGAGCAGTTCCGTGGCATGGAAATCAACGTGGTTTCCGAGACCCTCGCGACTCACGAATACGAGTCCAACGTTCTGGCCGAAGCGTTCGAAGACATCACCGGCATCAAGGTTAATCATAACCTGATCGGCGAAGGTGACGTCATCGAGAAGTTGCAGACCCAGATGCAGTCTGGCCGTAACATTTTTGACGGTTACATCAACGACTCTGACCTGATCGGTACTCACTACCGTTATGGCAAGGTCATGCCCATCAGCGACATGATCGAAGGCGAAGCCAAAGACCTGACTCTGCCGACTCTGGACCTGGAAGACTTCATCGGCCTGAGCTTTACCACAGCGCCGGACGGCAAGGTTTACCAGCTGCCAACACAGCAGTTTGCCAACCTGTACTGGTTCCGTGCTGACTGGTTCGAGCGTCCAGAGCTGAAGGAGCAGTTCAAAGAGCTGTACGGCTATGATCTGGGTGTTCCGGTTAACTGGTCCGCCTACGAAGACATCGCCGAGTTCTTCACAGACCACGTGAAAAACCTCGACGGCAAGCGTGTCTATGGCCACATGGACTACGGCAAGAAAGACCCGTCACTGGGCTGGCGCTTTACTGACGCCTGGTTCTCCATGGCCGGTGGCGGTGACAAGGGCATCCCGAACGGCCTGCCGGTTGACGAGTGGGGCGTTCGCGTCAACGAATGTAACCCGGTTGGTTCCAGCATGAGCCGTGGTGGTGCCACTAACGCACCGGCCGCTGTTTACGCCACGACCAAGTACGTTGAGTGGATGAACAAGTACGCACCACCGGAAGCTCCGGGCCTGACCTTCGGTGAAGCCGGACCGGTTCCTGCCCAGGGCCAGATCGCACAGCAGATCTTCTGGTACACCGCCTTTACGGCAAGCATGACCAAAGAAGGCCTGCCTGTTGTGAACGACGACGGCACCCCGAAGTGGCGCATGGCGCCGTCCCCACGTGGACCCTACTGGGAAGAGGGCATGAAGTTGGGCTATCAGGACGCCGGTTCCTGGACCTTCATGAAGTCGACTCCGAAAGAGCGTCGTCTGGCAGCCTGGTTGTACGGTCAGTTCACTGTCGCCAAGACGGTGTCTCTGAAGAAGACCCTGGTTGGCCTGACGCCAATCCGCGAGTCTGACATCAACTCTCAGCAGATGACTGACGCAGCGCCGAAGCTTGGCGGTCTGGTGGAGTTCTATCGCAGCCCGGCGCGGGTTCAGTGGACACCCACTGGCACCAACATTCCGGACTACCCAAAGCTGGCCCAGCTGTGGTGGCAGTATATCGCCCAGGCAGCCAGCGGCGAAGCAACGCCACAGGAAGCACTTGACGGACTGGCAGAAGCCCAGGACAAGGTCATGATGCGTCTTGAGCGTGCCAGCGTTATGGATCAGTGCGGGCCTAAGCTCAACGAGCCACGCGATCCGAGCTACTGGCTGGCCCAGGACGGCGCGCCCAAGCCAAAGATGGCCAACGAGAAGCCCCAGGGCGAGACTGTTGTATACGAAGAGCTGCTGAAAACTTGGGAACAAGCTCAGTAACAGGAAGTTGGCCCTGTTAAGCAGTAAGGGCTAGAAAAACCAGTGCAGGCCACCTTTGAAGTGAGTAGTAGAGGTGGCCTGCGTTGTTTCTGAAAAGCAGTAAAATGCCTCAGGGAATCTCTGAAAAAGTATCCGTTACCACCGCGAGCGCTTTTTCAGAGATTTCCTGGCAGTAAGGCAAACCCAGAACCGTCCACCTTTGAAGTAGGTAGTAGAAGTAGGCAGTAGAGGTGGCGTAAGTTGAATTTTTTCTTGTACTCCAGAGCCTTGGCCGGCTGTCCGCTCCCCCGCGGCAGAACGACTTACGTTGGTTTCATGCGAAATCGAACCGGCCCTTTTTCTGTACCTTTCCTGTTACCGAAGCTATCCTTATTTTGTAAAAACAATAATTTTAACCATGTCCATCAGAGATGACCGGACGCTGTCGTTTAATGCCGGGGTAGACTATGTCACGACTTTCAATCATCCATCGCCTGTATCTGGCGTTTGGTTTTCTCTGTTTTGTCATCGTGGTCTGGGGAATGCTCAACATCTGGATGATGGATGGCATACAGACCCGCACAGCCGGCATTACCGATAATGCCTTTCCCATGCAACAGCAGGCTTCCCAAATTGCCGTGGTCGGCCAGAGACTGAGCGCCGATGTTCTTTCCCTGTCTGAGCTCTCGGAGGCCGAGGCGATCGAGAACCGGCACACTGAGGTTCGCGCCGAGGTCGCCAGGCTACAGGAAAGTATCGATCAACTGGCGGGCCGAGCCGAGTCGGTTACCGGGGACGAAAGGCTCCAGGAGCAGATGATGGGGCTTCGAACCCAGTTCCAGTCACTGGGAACCCTGGCAGACGAGTCCCGGGATTTGCGAACCTCGAGCCTTGCGGTGTCCGGCCAGGTGCTCGACGGGCTGTCGGATTTGTTGCTCTTGGCCGCTGAGATGAAACAGGAAATTATAAGGGAGGCCCAAGGCAAGGCTGCCACGGATATCTACCTTTCCAATCTGGTGGTAACCCTTATCAACCGCTTTTCCAGTGTTGAGTTGCTGTTGATGAATCTGGTCAATACCCAGGACCCGGCCGAACTGAAAAAACATGTTGA
Organism: Oleiphilaceae bacterium; assembly: GCA_018334495.1. Taxonomy (GTDB): domain Bacteria; phylum Pseudomonadota; class Gammaproteobacteria; order Pseudomonadales; family Oleiphilaceae; genus Marinobacter. The sequence continues at coordinate 9,514 of JAGXLV010000049.1, read as the reverse complement.
GGACCTCCGGTACAACAGCAGTAATTTTGAGCAGGACATCGCCGATCTGGCTTTCGAAATTCCGGAACTCGAGCCGCTGATCGGGCAAAGCGCGCAGTTTCTTGAAAGCATCAATTCCGATGAGGGGGTGATCGAACAGTATTATGGTTATCGTCAGACATTGGGTGAGATCGATGCCCTTCGGGCTCAGGTATCCGCGGTGGCGGGAGACATCGATAAAGGCATAACGCGGATTATGGCTTTCAGCGAATCGTTTATCCTGGAGTCGGGCGAAGTGCTTGAAGCGGCCGCGGAGCGATCCAGCTCCCTGGTGATGATCGTCCTGCCCATCGTGGTGGTGCTTGCCGCAATCGTCTCGCTGGTGCTGGGCCGGATTATCAGCGGCCCGCTTCGGGCGTCGGTGGATCATGTTGTCGCCATGGCTGAAGGCGATTACCGTCAAACGCTGACAACGAAAGCGAGCGGCGAGTTTGCGGTATTGATTGACGCCGTCAACCGATTGGTCAAGGCCATGCAGGGCGTGCTCGGCGACCTTCGCGGCGCGGCCGATGAACTGGCGTCTGTATCAGGGAGCAACCACGAGGTGTCGGCGGACGTGCGGGACCGCATGAACCAGCAGAACCAGGAGCTGGCCGCTATCGCTACGGCCATGGTGCAAATGGAAACCGCGATTCACGAGGTCTCCGGGAATACCAGCCACAGCCGCGAGCTGACAAGTTCAATCGAAAAGGATGTGGCCCAGAGCCGGTCCCTGATGCAGGAAAACCTGGGCAAGGCCGAAAAGCTGGACACCCAGGTGGGTTTGACGGCGGAGATTGTCAATCAGCTCGCCGTGTCCAGCCGGGACATCGGTACGATTATCGCGACGATCGAGGATATCGCCGGCAGGACCAATCTGCTGGCGTTGAACGCGGCCATCGAGGCTGCCCGTGCCGGCGAGTCCGGCCGCGGCTTTGCCGTAGTGGCTGATGAAGTCCGGGAGCTTGCCAGCCGCACGACCCAAAGCACGGACACCATCCGCTCGCTGATCGGTCGCCTTCAGGACGATGCCGAGAAAGCCGTGTCCGAGATGGATGTAAGCCGCACTCAGCTCAAGGACTCGCGCTCATTGATTGAGCGGGCGTCGTCGGACATTGATAACGTGGGTGAAGCCATGATCGATATTCGCAACACGGCCGATCAGGTCAGTGCGGCCATGCAGGAGCAGGAAACCACGGCCGGCTCGGTTACCCGCAACGTCAACGATATCAGCGAAGCGGCCCAGGCCAACTTTGGTCAGGTTGAGGCGCTTGCGGAAAACGGTAAGCGGCTCCAGACGTTGATGGAGCGAATGGAGCGCCTGATGAAACAGTTCCGGGTCTGACCCAAATATAAACGAAAAGGTTGAATAACCCATGCCAGACACAGCCACAGAGTCTCTGTCGCCGTTTTCTGTCGCGGCCTTGCCAAAAATCATTTTCGGCAAGGGTGTTTTCCAGCAATTGGTGCCTGCGGTGGCTGAAACCGCTTCCAGGGTACTCATTGTCACCGGTGGTCGCTCTTTTCTGGCCAGTGAGCATTGGCCCGGTCTGACCCGCGAACTTGAGAGCCAGGGGATTGAATGGCACCAGGAGGCCATCAGCGGTGAGCCGAGCCCCGAACAGGTTGACGACATCGTTGCGCGCTATGCCGACAAGGATATCGATACGGTATTGGGTATCGGCGGCGGCAGTGCCCTGGACGCCGGTAAAGCCATCGCGGGTCTGATACCTTGTCAGCGCCCTATAAAAGAGTTCCTGGAGGGCGTGGGGCGCCCTGGTGACTACCCGGGCCCGGCCCTGCCGTTTATCGCGGTTCCCACCACGGCAGGCACGGGCGCGGAGCTGACCCGTAATGCCGTCATCACGCAGACGGGCGAGGGCGGTTACAAAAAATCGTTTCGCAACGACGTATTGCTCCCCAAACTGGCGTTGCTTGACCCGGATCTGCTTAAAACCTGTCCGTCCCCGGTGATGCTGGGCAATGCCCTGGATGCGGTCACTCAACTTCTCGAGTCCTATGTGTCCAGACGGGCCAGTGTTTTTACCGACGCCCTTGCGGTGGATGGTCTGCGCGCGTTCGCCCGGGGCTTTCGGCCAAACGCGAAAGATCCGGTGCGGGACTATAGCCAACTTGCCTACGCCGCGATGATTTCGGGTATCTGTCTGACCCAGGCCGGTCTGGGATCGGTTCACGGCTTTGCTCCTCCGCTGGGCGCTTTTTTCGGCATCCCTCACGGTTGGGCTTGCGGCACCATGCTGGCGGTCTGCACCGAAATGAACATCCGTTTGATTGAGTCCCGTACGCCGGACCATCCCTTGTTGGCTAAATACAGCCACGCCTTCGATATCCTGACGGGTGATGCCGAGGGCAGCGGCGCCGCGCCCATGCAACTTGCCGAGCTGTTTCATGAGTGGACCCGGCTTTGTGAGGTGCCGCGATTGAATGAATTCGGCGTCACGCAAGAGGATTTTCCGCGCATTGTTGCGGCCAGCGGCGGTAGCAGCATGAAAACCAACCCACTGGTTCTGAGTGAGAACGAGCTCGAAAGTTTACTGCATCAACGTTTCTGATTGGGTTCCGGAATAAGGACATTTCCGAACTTATTTTCATTTTCTGTCATAAAATGTTCGTTTACGGTTGGAAATATTCGCAGACGAATATTATAGTGTTGCCTGTCATTAATTCAGGAACCGGGTAAGCCAGCCATGATCCAGCCATTGGTAATTGCAAACTGGAAGATGAACGGAAGTTACGCGGCCAACTACAATCTCCTGACTTATTTGTTGCCGGAGATTGCCGTTAACCGGCTCGCCCGTATTGGCCTTTGCCCGGCCTATCCCTATCTCGCCCAAGTGGGTCAGCGGCTGGTAGGGTCGCCGGTCTGGCTGGGCGCCCAGAATGCCAGTGCCTATTCGGAAGGGGCCCATACCGGAGAAGTCAATGTCGCGATGCTTCGGGAGCTGGGCTGTGAATACGTGCTGGTTGGGCACTCCGAGCGCCGGCTGATGCACGGCGAGGATGATACGGCGGTCGCCGCGAAATTCGCCGCTGTCGAGGCGGCGGGCATAAGCCCGATTCTTTGCGTGGGTGAAAACCTGGCCGAGTGTGAAGCTGGCGAAACCGAGACAGTGATCACCCGTCAGGTAATGGCGGTCATCGACCAGGTCGGCATTGATCATTTTTTCAATGCGGTGATTGCCTACGAGCCGGGCTGGGCCAATGGCACAGGCCAGATTGCCTCATCGGAGCATGTGCAGTATGTGCATGGGCTGATCCGGCGACTGCTGCGCGACCGTGACCCGTACATTGCGAGAGAGCTACAATTAATTTATGGCGGTAGCGTCAACCCGACTAATGCTATCGCCCTGTTTCAGCAACCGGATGTCAATGGCGCTCTGGTGGGCGGCGCGTCGCTGGATGCGCGCGCCTTCATCGCCATTTGCGATGCCCTGGAACAGGCCCATCGCCATGCCCTCGCACAAGGCGCATGAACACTTGCAGGCTCGGCTGGAGCCAACAAAAAGGTGGATGATTGATCATGAGCGATAAAAGCACCAAAGCACTGATTATTCTCGATGGCTGGGGAACCCGTGAAGAAGCCGACCATAACGCCATCGCTGTTGCCAAAACGCCGGTTTGGGACAGCCTGGTGAAGCGCTTTCCCCACAGCGAGATTGAAACCTCTGGCAGTGCCGTGGGCCTGCCCGATGGCCAGATGGGCAACTCGGAAGTCGGCCACATGAACATCGGCGCCGGGCGCATCGTTTTCCAGAACTTCACGCGCGTCAACAATGCGATTGCCGATGGTTCCTTTCAAAAGAATGAAGCCCTGTGTGACGTGGTTGATGGCGTCAAGGAACGCAAGGGCGCGCTTCATGTTCTTGGGCTGTTCTCGGAAGGCGGTGTCCACAGCCATGTCGATCACATTGAAGCCATGTGCCGGATGGCAGCGGATCGCGGCCTTGACCGCATTTTTGTGCATGCGTTTCTGGATGGCCGGGATACGCCCCCGCGTCTGGCACTGGAGACCATTCGCAATTTTGAAGAGAAAGTCTGCGATAGTACCAACGCCCGCGTTGTCTCCGTGGTGGGGCGTTACTTTGCCATGGACCGCGATAACCGCTGGTCCCGGATCGAGCAGGCTTACAGGCTGATTACCGAGGGTAAGGGGCAGTTCCAGAGCGATTCGGCGACAAAAGCCGTGGAGGCCGCCTATGAACGGGACGAAAACGACGAATTTGTAAAGGCCACGGCCATTCGCGAAAGCGGGGACGAAAATATCGGCATAGAGCCCGATGACGGTGTTGTCTTCATGAATTTCCGGCCGGATCGGGCCCGGCAACTGACCAAGGCCCTTATCGACAAGAAATTCGAACACTTCGATCGTCCTTTCGTGCTGCCTGCCGAGCGCCTGGTCACCCTGACCGAGTACTCTGCGGAACTGCCTGCGAAGGTGGCGTTTCCGCCGGTGTCCCTTAAAAACAGCCTGGGTGAAGTCATTGCCAATAAGGGTATGCATCAACTCAGGATCGCGGAAACCGAGAAATACGCCCATGTGACTTTTTTCTTCAACGGTGGTCGCGAAGCGGTTTTCGAGGGCGAGGAGCGCATCATGGTGCCGTCACCGGATGTGGCGTCCTACGATCTGCAACCTGAAATGAGTGCGCCCGAGTTGACCGAAAAGCTGGTGGACGCCATTCGCAGCAAGCGCTTTGACCTGGTGGTGTGCAATTTCGCCAATGGCGACATGGTCGGTCACACGGGCGTCTTCGATGCCGTGGTCAAGGCCGTGGAAGCCGTTGATGACTGTCTGGGCAAGTTGACCGAAGCACTGCTGGAAGCCGATGGCGAGTGCCTGATTACCGCCGACCACGGCAATGCGGAAAAGATGTATGATGACGGCACCGGCCAGATCCATACGGCCCACACAACCGGCACCGTGCCTCTGATCTACGTCAGCGGCAAGGCCGAGGGCATGACGCTGGCCGATGGCGGGCTCCGGGATCTTGCGCCGACCCTGTTGGCGCTTTATCCACTTGAGCAGCCGGAAGAAATGACCGGCCGGAATCTGTTGCAGCCGGCCTCCTGACAAACGGACCGGACTTTGACTGACACCAACGACAAGCGGTTGAATAAATGGATTAGCGAGTCGGGCCTCTGCTCCCGGCGGGAAGCCGATAAGCTGATCGAACAGGAACGCGTGACCGTGAACGGCCGGGTGCCCGAGTTGGGTACCCGGGTCAGCGCCGCAGACGAGGTGAGGGTGGACGGGCAACGGGTCCGCCCCACCGCTGGCAACAAGTCAGACCGTGTCTATATTGCCTATCACAAGCCGGTAGGCATTACCTGCACCACCGAGCGCCACGTCAAGGGCAACATTGTGGATGCCATTGGCCACGCGGACCGCATCTTCCCTATTGGGCGCCTGGATAAACCCTCCGAAGGGCTCATTTTTCTCACCAGCGACGGCGATATCGTCAACAAGATCCTCCGGGCCGAAAACGCCCATGACAAGGAGTATCTGGTAACGGTCGACAAGCCGGTGACTGAGGCCTTCGCCCGGAGTATGGCAAGCGGTGTGCCCATTCTGGACACCGTGACCAAGCCCTGCGAAGTTCGACTTCAGGGCCGCTTCCAGTTCCGCATTGTCCTGACCCAAGGGCTTAATCGGCAGATTCGCCGCATGTGTGAACACCTGGGCTATGAAGTCAAACGCCTGAAGCGCACCCGTATCATGATGGTGACCCTTGCCGGCCTTAAACCCGGGCAGTGGCGCTATCTGTCAGAGCAGGAAATGCAGGCGATCAGTGAATCCGTGGCCGGTTCCAGAAAGACGGCGGCTGCCCCGGCGCAAAGCCAGGGCAATGCCGGTTCCGGCCGGCGACCAGCGGCCTCTGTTCGCAAACACGGGCGCCGCTGATAGCCCTGGCAAGCTTTCAACCTACGCCCCTAGTCTTCCACCCGGCTCAGATCCGTCCATTGATGGGAATACCAGTAATAGCTCCCGTCCCCTAGCGCGTAGGTGCAGTTGTAACGGACCCGGCGGTCGATAAAGCTGCTGGGTGCCTGGACATGGACTGTCTGGCTAAGCTCACCCTGGCTTTCCACCTCGATCCTGCCCTTGCCGGTGGCAAAACAGGTCAGTTTGCCGGGCTCCAGTTCTTCTGCCAGCGTAAGTTCGAGTTTGGGTGGGTTTTCCTGCAGTACGCCGCTGGGTTGAATGTCCTGATCCAGGGGCAGCGCACGACTGCGGAGTTTGTTTTGCAGGGTATTGAGCTGGCCAAAAGCGGTGGCCATGGGAAAGCGGGGCAAGCGGGTGGTGTTCGAAGACTCGCCAATGGCGCCCGAATGCTGGCCGTAACCCAACCAGTCACGCTCAGCCACGGCCGCTTCCGTTTTGTCGTCGAACTCGCCATAGGGATAAGCGAACAGCGGCAAGGACGTGCCGAGACGCTCTTTCAGGGTTTCCTGGGCATTGTCGAGGCTGGCATTGATGCGTTCTTGCCAGTCGTCATCGGATTCATCAGGCTTTTGCGGCAGGTGACCGTGGTCTTCTGTGTGATTGGCGATCAGTACATTTGGGTCCTCCGCCCAGGTTTCAAGCTGCTCCCAGGTCATGTAGCCGGATTGGCCTATGGCGTCGGTGTTTACGAACACGGTGAAAGGGTAGTCACGTTCCTGCAGAATCGGCGCTGCGACTTCCCATACGGATTCATAGGCATCGTCAAAAGTGATGGCTACTTGTTGACGGTCTTCCAGTTTACCGGCCAGAGCGTCCCGGGTGCCTGAGTCAAGGGGCACCACCTCCAGATCCAGGCGCTCGACTGTTTCGAGCTGGCGCTCGAACAGGGACGGCGAGGTGCTGGTGGAAGCCGGGGTTATCGGGCTGACGTGGTGATATTGTAACACCACCAGATCAGCGCTTGTGACAGTACTGAAGGCCAGAAGGCCCGCCAGGCAAGGCGTCAAGCAAGGCTTGATCATATCTGATTCCTCATGATGCGTTGAAACAAAATAATCTCGGTTCAGGTGGGTGGGTCGGTAAAGAAAATCCGAAGCGTGCCAAAAGCTTCATTCAATGCCTGCACGTCTTCCGTGCTGCCGCCCCGGTCGGGGTGTGCCTGCATGACCGCGCGGCGGAAACGGTGTTTGACCTCATCGAAACTTGCCGGCAATTGCTGCAAGCCCAGAACCCGGGCGGCCTCTCGGGCATCGTCCGGGGCCGGCCTCTGACTTGTCCGGCCCGCCCAGAAATCATTCATCATGGCGCTGATGGCCTGCTCCGACAGGCTGTACTGGCTCAGGTCCAGGTAAAATTCGCGAAGCTTGTCGGATTCCGCCAGGGGGCCGTGACCGGCGACCACATCACTGGTGCCGAGTCTGATCAGCAAGGGTGAAATGCTCAGCGTTTCGCCCTTGCCGCCCAGCTCGTCCCGCAGTCGGTAAAGCCCGTGAAACACCAGGAAGTGCACCGGGTACAATTGAGTCGGGCTGGTAAAATCGACTTTGCCCAGCAACTGCCAGGGCGCTGCCTGTAGGGCCTTGATCAGGGTGAGTTCGGAAACACCCCGAGGGGATTCTCGCAGAATCGCCTCAAGCGCGATGATCAAGTGCCCGGTTTGCTCGCTGAGTTCGGATGGCACGTCGGTCGGCGAGGATGAGCCGGAAGATGTCAGGGCGGAAGTCATGCCTTATGGTATGCCATGAGATGTTGCAAAGGCCAGTCTGGATTGGCTTATTGATCAAGCTGATCAGGGAAGTGTGACCGGAGCGGCCTTCATCCCGTATAATCAAAGCCTGTTCGTAACCGTCAGCCCGCCCTTGTCAGCGCAATTTTGTCGCTCAGGCTGCCGGCTTTCTCTCTGTTTTATGTCAACGCTCGATACTTAATTATGTCCGCTACGCCTGAATCCATCACTGCTCCCCAACCCGACGCCCCGGTTCGCGGTGCAGATTCCAAACGTGAAAACCACAAGCTCGAGAAACGCCTCAGACGGGACGTGGGTCAGGCCATTGCCGACTTCTCCATGATTGAGGCGGGCGACAAGGTAATGGTCTGCCTGAGCGGCGGCAAGGATTCCTACGCCATGCTCGATGTGCTGATGAGCCTGCAAAAGAGCGCGCCGGTGCCGTTCGAGCTGATCGCGGTTAATCTGGACCAGAAACAGCCGGGCTACCCCGAGCATATACTGCCTGAGTACCTGTCAGGCTTGGGGGTCGAGTATCACATCATCGAAAAAGACACCTACAGCATCGTCAAAGACAAGATCCCGGAGGGCAAGACGACCTGTGGCCTTTGCTCCCGCTTGCGGCGGGGCATTCTCTATAATTTTGCCGAGGCCGAGGGCGTGACCAAGATCGCCCTGGGTCACCATCGCGATGATCTTCTGGAAACCCTGTTTCTCAACATGTTCTACGGCGGCAAACTCAAGACCATGCCGCCGAAACTGCACAGCGACGATGGTCGGAACGTGGTGATTCGCCCCATGGCTTACTGTCGGGAAAAAGACCTGGTGCGTTTCGCCGGGCTTCGGGCCTTTCCCATCATTCCCTGCAATCTGTGCGGCTCTCAGGACAACCTGCAGCGCCAGGTGGTCAAAGACATGCTCCAGACCTGGGAGGTACAGCACCCGGGTCGTCTGGAGACCATGTTCCGTGCCATCTGCAATGTCGAGCCGTCACATCTGGCGGACCCCGGGCTGTACGATTTTTCGCGCAATCAAGTCAAAGCCGGGGCTTCCCCGGAACCGGAATTGGCCAGCTATGAGCGCCTGGATGTGCTAAACCTTTAGCACGGGCCAGACCGGACACTAATGCGCCATCTTCATGGTCATCATGATGAGGGGGCTGGCAGCGGTCCAGATCCCAAAAACGATCAGCATCAGGCCGGCGCCCTGACGGAAGTACCGGTCCTGACGCAGTTGCTTGATCCAGCCGGCGGCAAAGCCGGTGGCCAGCATGGAGGGCAGGGTGCCCAGGCCGAAGCACAGCATGGTCAGGGCAGCGCTGGCTATGCTGGGCTGAAGCGCGGCGTAACCCAGGGTGCTGTAAATCAGGCCACAGGGCAGCCATCCCCAGAGCGCGCCCAGCCCCAGCGCCTGGCCCGGATGCCGGACCGGCATGAATGTCTGGGCCAGTGGGGACAGCCGGCGCCAGACCGGCGCGCCCAGTTTCTCCACGCGCCGTATACCCTGCCACCACTGGGCCATGGACAACCCCATGATCACGAGCAAAACCCCCGCCAGGGCACGAAACAGTGGGCCAAGGTGTGCCAGGTGATCGGCTGCCGAAGTGCTTAACAGGGCGACCAGCGTGGCCAGCAAAACGTAGCTGCCAATACGTCCGAAATTGAAACACAGCAGCATCAGGGACTGGCGCAGGCGGAAACCCCGGCCCACCGGCAATGCCATGGACAGGGAGGCACTGATGCCGCCGCACATGCCCAGGCAATGGGTGCTGCCGAGAAGTCCAATGAGGAAGGCGCTGGAGTAGC
>JAGXLV010000126.1 GCA_018334495.1 Oleiphilaceae bacterium | reverse complement strand
GGGAGAGCGAAATAGCGTTCCGCTTCGTGCAGCTCCGACAGTCTGAATGCCGCATGAAGGACCGGCTTGAGCTGGCCGGCACGAATCCACTCCATTAGCTGTTCCGCCTCTTCACGGGTACCGTGGGAAACGCCGAATATCTGAACCTGGTACAGATAAATCCGCGTCCACATGATCTCGGTGAAATTGCCAGCGCTGGCGCCGGCGATGCTGAGTCTCGGATAGTCGTCCCGCGACTTCATATCGAAGATCATGGCGTCGATGAAGGGTTCGGTCATCTCGCCACCGGCCAGATCCATGACGGCGTCAATCGGAGCTCCGCCGGTCACCGCCCTGACCCTTTCCTCAAACTCCCCCATGTCGGAGCGATCCAGTACGGCCTCGGCTCCCAGGTCCTTCAGCGCATCGGCTTTACTTTTCTGGCTCAGCGCATAGGGAATCGCCCCCACAATACGGCAGAGCTGGATGAGAGCCGTACCGACACCGCCGCTGGCGCCAGTGACCAGCACCCGGTCACCGGCCTTGACGCGGGCGGATGTCATCATGTGGTAAGCGGTCTGATAGGAACACATGCCCATGGCCGCCAGCTCCGCATCGGCAAGCTCCGGGTTGGGCACATGGTGGAACTGCCCGGAGGGAATGGCTATGTATTCGGCATAGCCGCCGTCGGCACCGTGGCCGTAGTAATCCGGTGTCAGGTTAATGTCCCGGCGCTCATCGGCGTATATGTTGAAGTCCAGCAGGCCCCGCTCACCAATACGGGCCGCATCAACGCCTTCGCCGACATCAACGACCTGCCCGGCGACGTCAGCGCCCTGGATCCGGGGAAATGTCAGGGTGGGTTCGCCACCCATGGCAAAGGACGTGACGTCGCTTTTGTCCTTTGTCGGGTACAGACCCTCGCGGGCCTTCCTGTCTGTATTGTTCTTGGCGGTCGCCGTAACCTTGACCAGCACCTCGCCCGGCCCTGGCCTTGGCGTGGGAAAGTCTTCCCGATACACGAGTTTATCCAGACCGCCGTGGCCGGACAGGACCATCGCTTTCATTGTTTCCGGAATCGTATGTCTGCTCATCCTTGGCACCTTTGATCACTGTGATGAAGAGGAACATCGACTTCTTGTGAAACCATATCAAAGGCCGGCAGGGGGGTGTGTAATAGTCAACGAAGAGCTTTTTCCCGGCCTGGTGTGACTGGCGCATGCTGCGTTGCTGACGCCCGAGCCCTTCCTTGTAGCGATGGCAGAACTGGGCATAGCGGTAGCCGTCTCCGGGATACTGCTGGCGGTATTACTCTCACAGCAACTGCTTGGCCATTGTCTTGTTTTTGAGTTCCAGATGGATGGCCCCACCCAGTTCCGTCAATGGGCAACGCAAATTCTGAAAGACCATCTGGTGCACGGCTACACTCTCAACCGGCAGCGCCTGGAAGAGCGAGGCGTTTAGTTCGAGCAGGCTTGTCAATCTGCTGACCCAAACCCTCACCAACCAAGGCCTGGTATCCACTGAAAGCGAAGCGGTTGCCCGCGCTATCAGCGACTACGCCCGGTCCTGGAGCCTGCTTCAAGGCTATGACGAGCAACAGTTAGCAGAAGTCGGCATCAGGCAGCCTGACATGTAGCCACTGGCCCTGGACGAAGCACTGCAAACCCTCGGCGAACTCAAGCAAACGCTGATCGCCAAAGGTGAGCAATCGAATTGCCGTTTTTCGCCATAAAATCCCGGCGAGCATTACAAACCTACCGGCGAGCTCGGCTATAAGAACGACTGTCATTCTGCTGTATTTTCTGCATCGGCAGCCGCTCAGAGAAGAACCTCTTCCACCGGGCGGCGCAAGGATCGCGGCGCTTCAGGGCCGCGGCCAATTCTCACTATCAGGTCCGGCCGGCCATTCGCGACGCCCAGAAAACGGGCGAACTCCGTGCGCAATGATGCCACCTCAACCGGCTGGTTAATGAAGGCCGTTCTCAAGTCCAGCGCAGTTGCCTGCAAGGCGAGTCGCTCATAGCTGCGGCCCGCTTCAATCCAGTGGGGTTTGTCGTCGATATGAGAAACCAGTACGGCAATAGCGGAAGAGCTCCGGATGTTCCGGTAGTCTTTCTGGTTCTGCTTTTTCGCAGAGAACCCGAAACGCATCGCCAATAAGCCAAGCCAGCGGGGCACTGCGGGGTTACCCATGGCCGGTCCGTACAGACCGTCACCGGTAGTTACTGCCTCTGACCCATTAAAGCGAATCCAGGACTCAAGTTCCCTGGCCCAGGCCTTGTCGCAAAACTGGGCGGAGTTGCCTTCAGAGACAAATCGGGCTATCTGCTCTTTTTGGTCATCATTAGTGAACAGCTTCACGGAGACGCCTTCGCCCAGCCCGGCTTTCTCCAGCTGCTGCAACTGTTCACAGGAGAGTTGCGATCCATCGTATTCCACCCGGCTACACTGCCTGCGGGGAATAGCTTCGAACAAAGGCGACCGGAAGGGTGGCGCTTGCTCAAAATCGATTTGTACACCCGAGGTCGAAGCATCATAGGAGCAGTGGCCCTTCAGACCCGCCACTTCCGCTGCCAGCAACAGATTCTCGGCAGCACAGCCCAGGCTCGCATAGAGGTGGTGGTCATCGGGATCAACAGCGGGACACCGCCGTGACAGATCCGGAAGAATCTGGACGCGGTTCTTTCCCGGCTTGAAGATCCAGGGTTGCGTATTGTGGCTCGATGCGGCCAGGCTCGCGTATCGCACCAGGCTTCTGTAATCCGGTGTTACCGTGTCAGGCTCAGGGGGTTGCCAGATCTCCCTGACTTTTTCCGAGTAGTTCATGATTCACTCTCCGTTGAAGTAAAGCGTGACGGCCGGTTAATCCATCGCTCCCGCACATTCACCCGCATCATCAGGGCACAGGGCGTAATAATAAGTGTCAGGATGGTCGCGAAAAGCAGCCCGAACACGATGGCAGTGGCCAGGCTCAGCCACCACTGGGTAATGGGGGCGCCAAAGGCCACTTCCCGGCTGAACAGGTCGATGTTTATGCTCAGCATCATGGGCATCAACCCAAGCACGGTGGTCACCGTGGTCAACACCACCGGGCGAAGGCGCAACAGGCCCGTGCGCAAAATGACTTCCCGGGGGTCGAGGATACGCTGCCGCAGCCGGTCGTGGGTATCGATCAGGACAATGTTGTCGTTAACCACCACGCCAGCAAGGGCAATAATCCCGGTCCCGGTCACAACAATCGAAAAGGCCTGGCTTGTCACCAGCAGTCCCAGCACGGCACCAATGGTCGACACGAGCACGGCGGAAAGCACCAGAGCGGCGCTGAAAAAACTGTTGAACTGGATTACCAGGATGATGGCCATCAAAAAGAGCGCGACAAAGAGGGCACGCATCAGAAATGCCTCGGCGGCACGCTGCTCCTGGTCTTCGCCCTTGAACTCGTAGCGGACCCCGGAGGGCAGCGGGTCAGTGGCCAGCCACCCACGCAGCTCCTGAACCTTGTCGTCGGCCAGAATGCCGGGGGCGGTATTGGCGCGCACCGCCATGGCGCGGGCCGAGTCCACCCGCCGCAGATTGGCCACTTTGGGCTCAGCCGTGCGCTCAATGAAGTTGCTGATTGGCACCGCATCGCCCCAGGTGTTCACCCGGAGCTGGTCGAGTTGATCCAGAGTGCGCCAGCGCTCCGGGTAGCGCACGATAATATCGATTTCCTCATCGGTGTCATCAGGCCGGTAACTGCCGATGCGCAAACCATTGGTCACCAGCTGAGCCGCATTGCCAATGGCAGTGACATCCAGCCCGAACTTCGCCGCCTGGGCACGATCCACCTTCAGCTTCCATTCGATGCCGGGGCGGGGGCGATCGTCCTCGATATCAGTCAGGCCCTGCATGGTTTGAAAGTGCTGGCGCACAGTTTCGACCGCTTCCGGCAGTTTGCCGGGATCCCGGGCACTCAAAACCAACTGCACCGGCTTGCCCACCGGCGGCCCGGCTTCCATTTTGCGCATCTCTACCTGGATGCCGGCAAGCCGGTCCGTGCGCTTGCGGATGGCCGCCAGAATGTCATTGGCGGGCGGGCGTTTATCCCAGTCCTCGAACTCCACCGAAATGCGGCCCACCACATCCTCGGCCACATCTCCCATGAAACTGAAGCCGCCGTCATCGGAGGTGCGGGCATAGACGCTTTCAAAGGAATCCCGGAACGCCAGTACTTCCTGCTCCACCTCGCGGACCAACGCATCCTTCTGATCAACGGACAGATTGCCCCGGGCATGGATCAGGAGGGTGGCGAAATCCGGTTCCACTTTCGGGAAGAACTCGACGCCTTTACCGTAAGCCCCGTACAGGATCCAGGCTGCAAACAAAGCGACCAGCGTGATGCCCAACACCCGGCCCGGGTAGTCCAGGGCCTTGTCGAGCGCGCGCAGATAATGGCGTGCTATCCCGGTGATTTCTCCCAGCCTGCCGTGCTCCGCGGCCTGAAGATTGCGTCGTTGCCATTCAGCCCCAGCGCCGGCCTTGCCAAAATGGGCGCCCAGGGTGGGCACGAAGATCAATGCCATCAGCAGAGACGCGGCCAGGGTGGTCACCAGTGTAATGGGAAAATAGCGCATGAACTCGCCGACGATCCCCGGCCAGAACAGCATGGGCAGAAACGCCGCCAGGGTGGTCAGAGTGGCCGAAACAATGGGGGTGCCCATGCGCCGAACGGCAAGGGCGTACGCCTGGTAGCGGTTTTCGCCGGCGGACATGTGGCGCTCGGCGTACTCCACCACCATGATGGCGCCGTCAACCAGAACGCCGATGGCCAGGATAAGCGCGAACAGCACCACCATGTTCACGGTGTAGCCCATAAGGTGCAGTACCAGAATACTGGCCAGGAAGGAGCCGGGAATGGAAATGCCCACCAGCAGCCCTGAGCGCAAACCCAGCACCCCGACCACCACAATCATCACCAGGACAACGGCACTCACCACATGGTTCTCCAGGTCCGTGAGCATCATCTCGATGAATTCGGAGTGATCCTGGCTGTAGGAGACCACCAGATGGGGAGGCCAGTCGGCCTTCAGGGACTCCACCTCGGCACGCACCGCCGCCACAGTGTCGATCACATTCTCACCAGTACGCTTGCTTACCTCCAGGGTCACCGCCCGGAGTCCATTCACCCGCGCGTATCCCTCGGCATCCTTGAAGGTGCGTTTAACCGTGGCAATATCGCGAAAGCTGACAATGGCGTCTCCCTCGACCTTCACCGGCATATTGA
>JAGXLV010000125.1 GCA_018334495.1 Oleiphilaceae bacterium | reverse complement strand
CGATAAAAGAAACTGTTGGAGATTTGCTCACGTTAAACCCCGTCTGACGAATGTGAATGAATGATAACAGGATACAGTCAATTCAGCTCTTGGCCGGCCGTTTGCCAAAGATAGCCGTGCCGACCCGGACCAGGGTCGCGCCTTCTTCAATGGCGATTTCAAGATCGGAGGACATGCCCATTGAGAGGGAGTCCAGGGGCCCGGCCCCCCCTTGCTCCATCTCTTTAAGGTGCGACAGGGCCCCTGCCAGTTTTTGAAAGCTCTGTCTCAGGCCGGCCTCGGTCTGATTTGGATCGGGGATAGCCATGAGGCCTCTGAGGGAAAGCTGGGGCAGATCGGCCATAGCCTGGGCCAGCGCCGGCAACTCTTCGGGACGGCAGCCGGATTTGCTGGGCTCATTATCGATGTTCACCTGCAGGCAGATGTTCAAGGGTTTGAGGTCGGGGTCGCGCTGGGCATTGAGGCGCCGCGCAATTTTCAGGCGATCAACGCTGTGCACCCAGTCGAAATGGTTGGCAATGTCGCGGGTTTTGTTGGACTGAACGGGGCCGATAAAGTGCCATTCCAGCCCCGGCTGATCCGCCAGGGCGGACATTTTGTCCAGGGCCTCCTGCAGGTAGCTTTCAGCAAAGACGCGCTGGCCGGCGGCAATAGCCTCAAGCAGATCCGCCGGCGTCCGGGTTTTGCTGACCGCCAGAAGTGTTACCTCGGCGCGTGCGCGGTCACACCTGTCTGTTGCTTTTTGTATGCGTCGGCTTACGCTCTCGATGTTGTCTGCTATGCTCATAATAATTTGCTTTTATAGGATTCTGCGGCCTTCAATGACTGACACGGTAATAGCAGGCCGCTGATAAAAAAAGAATAAAATGCCTTTCAAGGAAACCTATGGATATTACTGAACTGCTCGCTTTCTCGGCAAAACAGGGCGCCTCGGACCTGCACCTGTCCGCCGGCCTGCCCCCCATGATTCGTGTTGATGGTGATGTCCGGCGGATCAACCTGCCGCCCATGGAGCATAAAGAAGTTCACGGACTGATTTACGACATCATGAACGACAAGCAGCGTAAGGACTACGAGGAATTTCTTGAGACGGACTTTTCCTTTGAGGTGCCCGGTGTTGCCCGCTTTCGTGTTAACGCCTTTAATCAGAATCGCGGCTCGGGCGCGGTTTTCCGGACCATCCCCTCCAAGGTTCTGACCATGGAAGATCTGGGCATGGGTCAGGTTTTCAAGGACGTGTCCTCTGTGCCCCGCGGTCTGGTGTTGGTGACCGGGCCAACCGGCTCAGGCAAGTCCACCACTCTGGCCGCCATGCTCGATTACATCAACGATTCCCGCTACGAGCATGTGCTGACCATTGAAGACCCGATCGAATTCGTTCACGAATCCAAAAAATGCCTGGTCAACCAGCGCGAAGTGCACCGTGACACGCTGGGCTTCAGCGAAGCGCTGCGGTCCGCGTTGCGGGAAGACCCGGACATAATTCTGGTGGGTGAGCTGCGGGATCTGGAAACCATCCGTCTCGCCCTGACTGCGGCCGAAACCGGCCACCTGGTTTTTGGTACGCTGCACACCACTTCCGCGGCCAAGACCATAGACCGGATTGTCGACGTGTTTCCGGCGGAGGAAAAATCCATGGTGCGTTCGATGCTGTCGGAATCCCTGCAGGCGGTTATCTCCCAGAGCCTGATGAAGAAAATGGGCGGCGGCCGCATTGCCGCTCATGAAATCATGATTGGAACCGCCGCCATCCGTAACCTGATCCGCGAGGACAAGGTGGCGCAGATGTATTCCGCTATTCAGACCGGTGCTTCGCTGGGCATGACGACGCTGGATCAGACCCTGCAGAAACTGCTGCAGAAAGGTCTGATTTCACGCGATGCCGCCCGTAGCAAAGCTAAAATGCCGGATAATTTCTAGACCAGGCATAGGTGCATCCATGGAGTTTGAGAAACTGCTCAGTTTGATGGTGGAAAAAGGCGGCTCCGACCTTTTTATTACGGCCGGGGTGCCGCCCAGCATGAAAGTCAATGGCAAGGTGCTGCCGGTGACCAAGTCGGCCCTGACGCCGGAACAGACCCGCGAATTCGTCTACGGTGTTATGAATGACAAGCAGCGAGTGGAATTCGATGACACTCATGAGTGCAACTTTGCCATCAGCGCCCGGGGTATCGGCCGCTTCCGCGCGAGCGCGTTTTTCCAGCGCAATCTGTGCGGCATGGTACTGCGTCGCATCGAGGTCAAAATACCCCAGCTTGACGAACTCTCCCTGCCGGATGTAATCAAGGATCTGGCCATGACCAAGCGCGGCCTGATTCTTTTCGTGGGGGCCACCGGCACAGGTAAGTCAACCTCGCTGGCAGCCATGATCGGGCATCGTAACCGCAACAGCCGGGGCCACATCATCTCGATCGAGGATCCCATCGAGTTTGTACACCAGCATCAGGGCTGCATTGTGACGCAACGGGAGGTGGGCATTGATACCGAGAGCTTTGACGTCGCCCTCAAGAATACGCTGCGGCAGGCCCCTGACGTCATTCTGATCGGGGAGGTCCGGACCCGTCAGACCATGGAGTATGCGGTGCAATTTGCCGAAACCGGCCACCTGTGTCTGGCGACACTGCACGCCAACAACGCCAACCAGGCGCTGGACCGGATTATTCAGTTCTTCAACCCGGACCAGCACAACCAGATCTGGATGGATCTGTCGCTTAACCTCAAGGCGATTGTGGCACAGCAGCTGATACCGACGCCGGATGGCAAGGGCCGTCGCGCCGTGATCGAAGTGCTGGTCAATACCCCGCTGGTGGCGGACATGATCCGCAAGGGCGAAGTGCACAAGCTCAAGGCCCTGATGACAAAATCAGGCGAAGCTGGCATGCAGACCTTCGATCAGGCGCTTTACCGGCTTTACGCTGACGGTTCGATCACCTACGAAGACGCCTTGCTGCATGCAGATTCTGCCAACGACCTGCGCCTGATGATTAAACTGGGCGCGGATTCACAGGGGGGTGATGGCCTGTCTTCGAAAATCGACAAGTTGTCTATCCAGGAAGACTGATTTTTGGCCCGGGGCGATCGAGCGTCGAGCGCTCCGGGTGGCTGCATGATCATAAATCGTCGGACTTGATGATTAATGGGCTTCGTCCCAATTGTCGCCCGCGCCGGCCTCGACCAGTAGCGGCACTTTAAGACTTGCGGCGGCTGACATGCGGCTCACCAACCCGTGCCTCACCGTTTCCATCGCGGATTCCCGGACTTCCAGAATGAGTTCGTCGTGAACCTGCATGACCATGCGGGCATCGTCCGCATGGTCGGCCAGCAACCAGTCTTCCACCGTCACCATGGCGAGTTTGATGATATCGGCGGCGGTGCCCTGCATGGGTGCATTGATGGCGGTTCGCTCCGCCGCCTGCTGCAGTTGCTTGTTACGGGCGTTTATTTCCGGCAGGTAAAGACGGCGGCCGAACAGGGTTTCGACGAAACCGTCGTCGTGGGCCTGACGCCGGATGTTGTCCATGTAGGTGAGCACACCGGGGTAACGCTCGAAATAGCGATCAATGTATTCCTGGGCCAGCTTGCGGTCGATGCCAAGCTGGCGGCCCAGCCCGAACGCGGACATGCCGTAAATCAGGCCGAAATTGATGGCTTTGGCGCTGCGGCGCTGGTCCGGGCTGACGTCATCCAGAGCCGTGCCGAACACTTCGGCTGCGGTGGCGCTGTGAATGTCCTCGCCTTTGGCAAATGCCTGTAGCAGGCCCTTGTCGCCGGACAAATGCGCCATGATCCGCAATTCAATCTGGGAGTAATCCGCCGCCACGAGTTTGCGGCCTTCCGGCGCCACAAAGGCCTGGCGGATGCGCCGGCCCTGTTCCGAGCGGATCGGAATGTTCTGCAGGTTGGGGTCGGAGGACGACAGCCGCCCCGTGGCGGTGACCGCCTGGTGGTAAGAGGTGTGCACACGTCCGGTACGGTGATGGATCATCTCCGGCAGGCGGTCGGTGTAGGTGGATTTGAGTTTGCTCAGGCTGCGGTGTTCCAGGATCAGCCGGGGCAGGGGGTATTCAAGGGCCAGTTCCTGAAGCACCGGTTCGGCCGTTGAGGGCGCGCCTTTTGGCGTCTTTTTAACGACGGGTAGCCCCAGCTTGTCATAGAAAATAACCTGCAGCTGCTTGGGCGAGCCCAGATTGAAGACCTCGCCGGCTTCCTCGTGGGCCGCGGTCTCAAGCTCCGCCATGCGCTCCGCCAGTTCCTGGCTGTGATGCTTGAGGGTGCTGGCGTTAATCAGGGCGCCGCGCTGTTCCATTCGCGACAGCACCGCCACCAGCGGCAGGTCGATGTTTTCATAAACCTCCGTAAGTCGGCCGGTTTCCGCCAGCTTCGGACGCAGGGCGTGATGCAGGCGCAGGGTGATGTCGGCATCCTCCGCGGCATAGGGGCCGGCCTGATCAAGACTGATCTGATTGAAGGTCAGTTGCTTGGCACCCTTGCCGGCAATGGCCTCGAAGGTCACTGTTGTTTCTCCCAGGTACTTCAGCGCCAGGCTGGTCATGTCATGCCGCGAGGCTACCGAATTGAGCACATAGGATTGCAGCATGGTGTCTTCGGCCATGCCGTTGAGGCAGATGTCGTGATTGGCCAGCACGTTCTTGTCGTACTTGAGGTTCTGGCCCACCTTGAGGTGGTCGGGGCTTTCCAGAAGGGGCTTGAGCTGGGCCAGCACGGTGTCACGGTCAAGCTGATCCGGTGCGCCCATATAGTCATGACCCAGGGGCACGTAGGCGGCCTCGCCCGGTTCGATGGCGAAGGAAACCCCCACCACCACAGCGTTCATGTAGTTCAGGCTGGTGGTTTCGGTGTCGAAAGCGAACAGCTCGGCCTGCTCCAGGCGGCGACACCATGTATTCAGGTCGTCCTGAGTTGTGACCACTGTGTAACGGCGTTCCGGCGCTGGAATATCAGGCGCTGAACCAGGCTCGGACTGGGCTGTGGCGTCGCTCCCGCCATTTAACTCAGTGGCCCAGCCCCGGAATTCGTATTCGGTAAAAAGTTCGCGCAGCTGGCCATCATTCTGGGGTGCCGGCTCAAGCTCACAGATGCCAAACGTCATTTTGACGCTGGTTCTTATGGTTGCCAGTTCTTTGCTCAGCGGCAGCTTGACGAGGGCGCTACGCAGGTTTTCGCCGATCTTGCCCTTGATCTCGTGGGCATGTTCGATCAGATTGTCCAGATTGTCATAAGTCTGCAACCATTTGACCGCCGTCTTGGGGCCGCACTT
>JAGXLV010000124.1 GCA_018334495.1 Oleiphilaceae bacterium | reverse complement strand
TGACGTCATTTCTGACCTTCGCGCGTATCGAACCCTGTTACATTAATATTGGGGTTCAACTTGTAACCTGAATTTAATGGGGTATGGTAAAACTACGTATGTAATCGTGGAGTAATGT
Organism: Oleiphilaceae bacterium; assembly: GCA_018334495.1. Classification (GTDB taxonomy): domain Bacteria; phylum Pseudomonadota; class Gammaproteobacteria; order Pseudomonadales; family Oleiphilaceae; genus Marinobacter. The sequence goes on along the minus strand of JAGXLV010000124.1, from coordinate 5,183 downwards.
TGTTGAGTCCTCCCCTTGAACGGTTTTTGAAGAGTTTCGCTCGAAATCACGGGAAATCCTCGTCTAAAGCGGCAAATGCAAGCCAAAATGCCCGGCGTGTAACTCAGCTACTGTTTTCTTATCCTTTCGTTTATTCACACCTCGCCATTACAAACATCAAACGATCGATAGGCGGTCGTTCGATGGAGGTGCTGTCCAGTCTTCCCAACCTGAAAAGGAAAATTGAAAATGCGTAAATTTATCATGGGTGCGTCATTGTGCGCCTTGGCGGTTCCAGCTGTGGCTAACGCGGCAGATTGCGGTGAAGTCTCGATCACGGAAATGAACTGGGCATCCGCTTCAGTGGTGACCAACGTGGCAAAATTCGTCATGGAACAAGGGTATGGTTGCGAGGTATCTGTTATCCCCTCGGACACCGTGCCCGCGGTCACATCGGTGGCCGAAAATGGTGAGCCGGATATCATTACCGAATTATGGCTGAACTCAACAGGTGATGGTTACAGCGAGCTTGAAGCGCAAGGCAAGGTCGTGCGGCTGGGTAAGGTTCTTGATCCGGGCGGTGTCGAAGGCTGGTGGATACCCACTTATCTCGCGGAAAAGCACCCGGAACTGAAAACCATTGAAGGCATTATGGCCAATCCGGAACTGGTCGATGGCCGCTTCAATAACTGCCCTGAAGGCTGGGGCTGCCGCGTTGTCAGTGACAACCTGATCCGGGCATTCGATCTGGAAAGCTCCGGTTTGGAAGTCTTCAACCACGGCTCCGGCGAAACCCTGGCTTCCTCCATGGGTTCTGCCGTGCAGAGCGAAGAGCCCTGGTTCGGTTACTATTGGGGCCCCACCGTACCGCTCGGTAAGTACGACATGACCCGTGTCGAACTGGGCGAATACGATCAAGCTGTGCATGAGAACAACATGAACCAGGAAGCCGATAATCCCGGTGTCTCTGAGTTCCCGGCCGCTCCGATTTTAACCGCCGTGACGTCTGACTTTCAGGAACGCGAGCCCGAAGTCGCCGAGATGATGAGCAAGTTGACGTTTAAGACCGAAACAATGAGCGCTCTGCTTGCCTGGAAAGACGCTAACAATGCCTCCGCGGAAGAAGTCGCTGTTTATTACCTTAGTAATAACGGCGATGAGTGGACCAAGTGGCTGAACGATTCAGCCAGGGAACAGCTCACGGCAGTTCTTAACTGATCCATCAAACTTGTTGATGAGAAGAGGCCGGGGAGGCTGGCATACCGGCCTCCCGGCTCTTCATGACGAGATCCTTCAATAGACAATGCACGGGAAGTAAACTCCGATGGCGTCCTATGATTTTGTGTTTTCGGCACTGGGGCTTGAAAAATGGTGTTCTGCGGAACAGAGCAGCGCTCCGATGTCCATGGCGGATTTATTAGCTAAAACCAAAGGCACAGACCCTGACGCGGAGATCTCCCTGTGGAATACGCCTTTTCCGTCAATGGATGCGCTTAATGCGTCCTGTGGCGCTTTTCCGCAATCCCGTGATTTAACAAAAGGCCTTGAACAAGGCTTTCTTTCCATCAAGGATGCCCTGAGTGTCGTTCTGGACCCCATTACTCAACCTCTGAGCTGGTTTCTGGATACCGCGCTCTATGGCATGCTCACAGCGCCCTGGTGGATCATTATTCCCTTGTTACTGGTGGTCGTACAGCTGGTGACAAAATCTTTTAAACTCGTCGCTTTTGTCGGCGTGTGTCTATCTTTACTCGCGTTTATCGATTACTACGAGTACGCCATGCAGACACTCTCAATCATTCTGGTCTGTGCATTCCTGTGCGTATTGATTGGCGTTCCTATCGGTATCGCGATGTCCCGAAGTAACATGATGCAGCGCTTGAGCATACCCGTTCTCGATATGCTCCAGACCCTGCCGCCTTTTGTTTATCTGATCCCGCTGATTTTCCTTTTCAGCGTGACCGAATCCAAACTCTACGGCATTGCCATTATTCTCTATGCCATCGTCCCGGTGATAAGGCTGACCAACCTTGGTATTCGGCTGGTCGACAAAGACGTCATTGAGGCCGCAGACGCTTTTGGCATGACAGATCGGCAAAAACTCTACCGCGTCCAGATTCCCCTGGCCTTGCCCAACATCATGGCTGGCGTCAACCAGACCATCATGATGAGCCTGGCGATGGTTGTCATAGCTTCCCTGGTTTCTGCACCGGGGCTGGGTGTACTGGTCCTCAGGGGTATCCGTAACCTGGAACTCGGCGTGGGGCTTGTGGCCGGCCTGGGTATTGTCATCCTGGCCGTTATTCTTGACCGGGTTACCAAGGCTTCCCTTGCGCGCATCAACAGTGCGCAAAAACACTAAGGGCAGGTGGTATGAAAAACGACGTGAAAGTGTCCGTACGCAATCTCTACAAGATTTTCGGCGATGACCCCCAAGGCGCACTCACGCATGTGCGCGCAGGCATGAGCAAATCGGAGCTGCTGGAAAAGCACAACCATGTGCTGGGCCTTCAGGACATCAATATTGATATGCGAGACGGCGAAATTACCGTCATCATGGGCTTGTCCGGCTCCGGAAAATCCACTTTGATCCGACATCTCAATCGACTCATTGAACCAACAGCGGGGGAGATTGAGGTCGAAGGCAATAATGTCCTCGCCTACAACGAGAACGCCCTACGCACATTGCGCCGGGAATGGATGTCGATGGTGTTTCAGAAATTCGCCTTGCTGCCCCATCGAACGGTGTTGGAAAACACCGGGATGGCCCTGTCAGTGCGAGGGTATAGCGTTGCCGATTTCGAATCCGAAGCGATTCACTGGCTCAACCGGGTTGGACTGGAAGGGCATGGTAACCAATACCCGCACCAGTTGTCCGGGGGTATGCAACAACGGGTCGGCATTGCCCGGGCGCTCACCTCCAATGCGCCGATCATGTTGATGGATGAAGCCTTTTCAGCCCTGGACCCGCTTATTCGGACAGATATGCAAGAGCTGCTCCTGGATTTACAGAGTGAACTCAAAAAGACCATTGTCTTCATTACCCACGATCTCGATGAGTCCCTCAAGCTTGCGGATAATCTGGTCATTCTCAAGGAGGGCTATGTTGTCCAGCAGGGCGAACCCCAGGAAATTCTGCTCAATCCCAATGACTCGTACATTAAGGACTTTATCAGTGATATCAATCGCGCACGGGTTCTGCGTGTCAAATCCGTTATGACCCACACCACCGAAAAACCCGAGCAATGCGCCGGTGAGGTTAATGAACGGGACAATCTGGAATCCATCATTGCCAGATCCGAGGGTCATACTGACAAAGTGTACCGTGTCATGGCAGAGGACCGTCAGGTAGGCACTCTGAGCATGAAGCAGTTAATGAAAGCGCTCGTGCCTCCCCTGCAGGAAAACACCCCCTCCGAGGGGGCGGACGCCAAAAGCGAGACCCAAACCGCCTGATTGCGAACGAACGATTTGGGCCGACCCAGCTTGATCCTTGCCGGGAACCATCGGCCTGGCTTACTTGACGGTGATCTTGTTTACCACGCTGGCCGCTTGGCCCTGTTCCCGGGCGATAGTCTCTGCTTGAGTTCGCTGCTCAGACGTCTCGACAAATCCCTCCAGGATGATTTCATTGTTATGGTAAGTCACGTCGATAGCGGACCCACCCAGGCCTTGAGCGTCCATGAGGGCGGCTTTTATGCGGAGGGCTTCAGGGGAATCCTGTTGCGATGGAAGGGCCGCTTCTTTGCTTGCCGGACTGCTACAGCCGAAAGATAACGCAAGAAGGAGTACGAAGCAGAGCCCCCAGTACCTGTTCACTGGTCGGTATCCTGTTGTTCTTGATTCTCCTCTTGCTCCATGGCTTCGCGGGCACGACTGACAATTCCTTCGCAGTATTCAACGTCGCTTCCCGTGCCCAGTTCTATCAGGGGTAAAAGCGCGGCAATAGGACCTGCAGCGGCCGTGAGCGCAGCCGCGAGCGTGGTTCGTACCGCGAGCTCTTCCCCGTGCAGGCTGGGCTCGAGTTGTTTAAAAGTGCCGGTCAGGTGCAAAGGGGTGCGCGCTACCACAATGCTCGGGTCCTTGGGGTGGGCGTAAAGGGTGATATCAAGGCGTTCGTTATTAAAATCGACTTTACCACCGCCGGTGAAACTGGTGTCCTCAGTGTCCAGTACAAGCGTATCCATCTGTGCGACACCGTCGCGGGATTGCAAATCGAGATAGGCGCAATTGATGGGAATGGGCTCCCGGCCGCGCATCCAGCTCAAAAAAGCCTGACTGGCGTCCAGCCCGGCGAGTTCCACCAACAGAGCCTCAAGTCGGCCTTCAGTCATGAGCAGCACCAGACCGCCATCGCTGGACGCGAGCATGTCCGAGATTGAGGTGCCCTCGACCCAGAATTTGCCCTGAGCCGCGATGGTGCCAACGCTGTCATCCGCCAATTCCCAATTTCGCAGGGCCTCCTGCAGATCCACGGCCTGAATTTCCACCTGAGCTGTGCCACCCGGAGGCTGGCTTTGAGAGTCCAGATCAAGATTAAGATCGACGTTGCCATTGCCCACGCCAAATCGGAGCGGGTCGAAACGGCCAAGACCATCCTCGAGGACAAAGTTCAGAGCAAGATCGGTGAGAGGAATGTTGCCGGCCTGGACCGATTCGCCGCGGTACTGTACATCCGCAGATAAAGCGGCCCAGGCATCGGTTATCAGTGCCCGGTCCGGAAGAACAAACCTCTCATTGGAGTCTTCGTTATCCGCCCTGGAGGGACTCTCTGTGTTTTTTTCCGGTTCAGGACCGGCACCAAAAATTATTCCAAAATCGGCTAATGCCAGGGAATCGGATCGAAGGTCGCCGGCCAGTTTTGGCGGCGACACGGTGGTGTCCAGAAGTAGCTCACCAGCCAGGTCGCTGTCACCGGTTTTGCCGTCCAGATCAGTGAGTGCCCAGCGATCTTCCTTTAACTCGAGATCTCCCGAAACGGAATAAGGTGGCAGTACGGGCAAAGGCGTGCCAAGCAGACGCGTGAGTCTCTGAGGGTTGGGGCCGGCCAGGGCGAGTTCCAGGTCGAGGCCTTCGAGTGCGAAGGGCCGCAGGACGCTGCCTTGCAGACTGATTTGACTGTCGACTATATCGGCTTCCATATCAACAGCATACGGACGATTCGGATCACGGGCGTCAAGCAAGGGGTCGCCATTGATTCCTCT
>JAGXLV010000048.1 GCA_018334495.1 Oleiphilaceae bacterium | reverse complement strand
GCAGCATTATGATTCATGGCGTACCCAACGACGCCGGCGATCTTGCCTTCGCCTATGAGGGACTGGACTGGACGAACGGCTGTATTGCCGTCAGCAACGCTGAAATGGATGAAATCTGGCGATTGGTTAAAGATGGCACGCCTATCAAGATCCTGCCTTGATCTACCAGAACGGCCCTGTGTCACAGTTTTAAGTCTGCGAACCAGACTCACTGAAGTTTTTGCGTATCTTTCGTTAACATTTACTCGCATAGTGTTTTACACTGAAGTCCGTGACTGGCAACTTCGGGTTGCTGGAACCAAGTTTAAGGTGTTGGCATTGTGAAATGCCGCATCACAGGAAGCAAAACGACTAAATAAAGGGGTTTGTAATAATGAACAAGTTCAAAATCGCTGGTATCGTCTTGGCCACCGCTGTTACTGCTGGCTGTGCCTCACAGCCAGACAACACCATGGCAGTCGAAGACGCAGCTGCTTCAGCTGACCTGGCCGAGCAAACTGCGAATGATGCGGCCACTACCGCTAACGAAGCCATGAACCGCGCTCAGCGCGCTCAGCGCACCGCTGACCAGGCTATGGCAGCTGCCAAAGCAGCGCAGCGTTCCGCTGACGAAGCAAACGAGCGCGCCAAGCGTATGCTCGATCGTGCCAGCAGCAAGTAAAGCTGTCTGATAGTGAAAAAAAAAGGCCGTTTAAGACCGGCCTTTTTTTGTGTCTGAAACTTTTCGATTACTCTTTATCGCTGCTTTTACTATTGCTTGCCTTGCCTTGACTCCCCTTGCCACCGGTAAAGGCACTCAGCATTTCCAGAGGCAGCGGGAAAACAATGGTCGATGTGTTGCTGCTGGTGCTCATGTCACCCAGGGTTGACAAGTAGCGCAATTGCATTGCGCCGGGGTCTACGGACATGACCTCTGCCGCCTCTACAAGCTTCTTGGAGGCCTGTAATTCGCCTTCCGCATGGATGACCTTAGCCCGCCGCTCACGTTCCGCCTCGGCCTGACGAGCAATGGCCCGGATCATGGATTCATTCAGATCCACATGCTTGATTTCCACATTGGCCACTTTGATGCCCCACTCTTCAGTCTGGGCGTCAATGATTTCCTGGATATCAGCGTTCAGCTTATCCCGTTCAGACAGCATTTCATCCAGGTCGTGTTTGCCCAGCACCGACCTCAAGGTGGTTTGAGCAAGCTGACTGGTGGCAATGCCAAAGTCCTCAACGCGGATGATTGCCCTTTCCGGGTCAATCACTCGGAAGTACAGAACGGCGTTCACCTTGACTGTGACGTTATCCTTGGAGATAACATCCTGGCTCGGCACGTCCAGCGTGATCACCCGCAAATCCACCTTGGTGATCTGCTGGATGCCAGGGATAATGATAATCAGGCCGGGGCCTTTCACGCCCTGGAACCGGCCCAGGAAAAACACAACGCCACGGACATATTCCGGAAGAATCCGGATCGCCGAGGCAAGAATCAGCACTAATACAATGATTGGGGCAAGATAGGGAATCAGTTCGGGCATGCCAGTCACTCCTTGTTGATGAAATAATCCGTTTCGTGTGTCGGCCTTGGACATTCACCAGGCCTTCAGGCTGTGGTAAATCAACGGGATTCCTGACGGGGGACTGCAACCTTTACCGATAACCCGTCGACCGCAACAACCTCCAGTGTCTGATCTTTTTCAACCGGCTCATCGCTAATGGCATTCCAACGCTCGCCACTGAGACGTACATGGCCGCGATACTGGCCATCGCTGGCGTGGAAAGACTCCGTCGCCACCGCAGCCTCATGCTTGAGTTGATCCAGGCCACTAACCGCCGGCTTACGTCGCAGCCCCATGAACCGTGTCACCGTCCAAAGAATGAAGCCGCCTGCGATAGCCGCCGTGCCACCGATAAGCGGCAGGGAGACCTCCTGTCGAGTGCCATCCATCAGGATAATTGAGCCCACCACAAACGCCACCAGCCCGCCAATACCCAGAATACCGAAACTGGGCGCAAAAGCTTCAGCGACGATAAAAGCCAGCCCCAACAGAACCAGCGCAAAACCGGCGTAATTGACCGAAAGCACCTGGAATGCAAACAAGGCAAGCACCAGGCAGATAGCCCCGATTACGCCAGGAACCAGACTGCCGGGGTTGGCAAGTTCGAAAATAATGCCGTAAAACCCGATAATCATCAGAAAGTAGGCCACATTGGGGTCAGTAATGACTGATAACAGCCGTGTGCGCCAGTCCGGGTCGGCGCGGATAATGTTCAGGTTAGCGGTACTGAGGGTTTGTTCACCGGCCTCCATCACCACTGTACGGCCGTCGATTTTGTTGAGCAGCGATGCCAGATCCGGTGCAACCGCATCAACAACGTTACGCTCCAGCGCCTCCTCAGCGCCAAGGTTGACCGCTTCCCGGACGGCTTTTTCGGCCCAGTCGGCATTGCGGCCGTGCCGGTCCGCCAATTCGCGAATGTAACTGACCGAATCCTCCAGGATCTTTCGCTCCATGGCGGATTTGCCGCGACGTTTCTCATCTCCGTCCGAATCGGTCGATTCGGTGTCCTGATCGTTTCCGGGTTCGCCGAGGCTGTCCGCCGGACCACCCATCTGCACCGGTGTCGCCGAGCCCAGATGGGTGGCCGGCGCCATCGCGGCGACATGACTGCCGTAGAGAATATAAGTGCCGGCGCTGGCAGCCCGGGCCCCCTGAGGGTAAACGTAGGTGGCTACCGGTACGGGAGAATTCAGAATCGCCGTGATCATGCTCCGCATGGACTCCATCAAGCCGCCCGGAGTGTCCATTTCAAGAACCACCAGACGCGCGCCCTCAGCCTCAGCCTGGTCAATGCCCCTTACCACATAATCCATGGTGGCAGGCCCGATCGGGCCTTCGATCTTGAGAACCAGGGCGCTTCCGGAATCCTCTTCCTGAGCCAGGACAGTCTGGGCCAGCGCCGCAAAACCCAGCAGGGCGCCGACTGCAAACACGCAGAAAAAAAACCGGAGGCGATAACAGGACATCGAGTGGGTGAAATGATCAGGCATAAGCATCACCTCCTGTGAACAGTATTGAGTCCATCGAACTTAAGACCTATCGACGGCAGCGCTGGTCCGTCTGTTTCCTAGACTCTCATTATGTCCGAACAACAGCAATAACAGGGTATCGCCGATCGAAGCGCCGGTTCAGAAAAGCCATTGCACGGACTGGTCGTCAGCGCCAGCGCTGGTCCGCGGCGTGTCCAGGCGCGGTTCCCGGGCAATCTGGGTCAAGCGCTCACCAATGATCTGCGGCAGGCCGTTCGCCTGGGTAACCGCTTGTTCGACAGCGCCACGCTGGAACTCAATATCGGGAACCTTTTCCTCAAACTCGGAAATGACCTGGATCACCTCACCCCACAGACGGTCCCGCTCCTCATCGCTTAGTTTTTCATCGACCCGATGGACCTCCAGCCAGACTTCGCGACCTTTAAGCCCTATTTTGACAGGTTGATTGACGACCTGGACCGATGTGCCCTTATCCACCATATAAACAAAGCGCTCAATATCTTCGTTGTACATCCGGAAGCAGCCGTGGCTGACCGCCATGCCGATACCAAACTGCTTATTGGTTCCATGAATAAGATACCCCTTTTCGCTCAGCATAAGGGCAAACGAGCCCAGGGGGTTCTCGGGGCCGGGAGGAATCATGCGGGGCAGGTATTCATCATTGGCCTCCCATTCGGCCCTGACGCTTTTAGGCGGGTACCAGGCGGGGGATTCCAGACGCATGGTGACTTTGGCGTCGGTCAGGGGTGAAGGATTGTCCTGGGTACCCACGCCCACCGGATAAACCTGGACCGTTCCCCTGCTGTAGTAATACATGCGGTATTCGGCAAGATTGATGACAATGCCCTCACGCTTGGCGTCAGGCAGGATGTATTGGCCGGGCAGGGTAATCCGAGTGCCCTCGCCCGGCAGCCAGGGATCAACACCTGGGTTGGCTTTAACCATCTCCAGGTAACCCCGGCTTTGGCGATTGCCGATTTCAGCGAAGGTGTCCTCGTACGTGGTGGTCATGGTTTTCGTTTTGCCCACAACGTCGCTGTGAACCGGCCAACTGATCACACGCGGTTCCTGCACGGCCTCGGGGTCAGCCGGCGAACTCTTGGCCTGGGGTGAATTCCCGACCCGGGCCGCCTCTTGCGCCTGTGCCCCGAATGCCGCCCACAGGCTTATCAGCACCAGCATGGGGCAAATTTTAATACATCGACGAAACTGCATATGGATTGTCTGTGTACCTTTTTAAACGCCAGAGAAACCGGGCCAGACCGTGGCCACTGACAGAACCAGAAAAAGACCACTGGCAGCGAGCCTCGCTGTCTCCAATGGTAGCCGTTGTATTAACCATTTACCTGCCATAATAACCGGCACATTCGCCGCCAGCATACCAATTGTGCTGCCCACAATCACCCACCAGGTGGCGTCATAGCTAGCCGCCAGCACAACCGTGGCAATTTGGGTCTTGTCTCCGATTTCCGCCAGGAAAAACATCAGCGCGGTTGCCGTGAAGGCGCCCAGGCCAAGCACACTGGAATCCTTTCTATTTTCCTCGTCCGGAATAAGCAGCCATAGGGCGATGGCGGCAAAACTGCCCGCCACAAGCCACTTCAGAATTTCCGGCGATAGCCACTCCGCGACCCAGGCTCCGAACAGAGCGGACAGACCGTGGTTCAATAAAGTGGCGGCCAGAATGCCCAGGATAATGGCGAAGCGACTGGAAAAACGACCAATCAGGAAGAGCGAGAGCAACTGGGTTTTATCCCCGATTTCTGCAATAAACACAGCGCCGGTCGAGGTGAAGAAGGCGTCCATAAAACAGCTCGGGGCGGAAAGTCAGACAAGAGGTAAAACCGTTTTCCGCCCATCGGAAACGGTATTACCTCAGGTCTTGTCAATCCGTGCGCCGGTGTCTTCCAGGCTCCTGGCGGCGGGACGCAATGGCCACGGGATTGAGTCCCAAGTATGTTGACCATTGCCCGCAGACCCGTAAGAGGGTCTGCTGGAGACTACTCCCCTGAAGAGACGCTGATCTTAGCCAAAGTCTCCAAAAAACACAATCAAGGACGAATACGCCAGACCGGCCACAGCGCCAGCAAAACAAAACCGGCAACCAGCCACCAGGCCGTGTGGAATGCCTCTAGTGTGGGCAAACCCCGGGCATGATCACCATACTCCAGCGTCAGCGCCACCAGGTTGATACCCAGTGCGCCACCCAACTGGCGGGTGAAGTTGATGGTACTCGAAGCATAGCCCAGTTCATGGGACTGCAGTGGATTCAGAGCCCCCGTGGAAAGCGCTGGCAGCATGAAGCCCAAGCCAATTCGACCGACGATGGCGTAAAAGGCGAGCCAGATAAAACCCGCACCGAAACCGGAAAGCGCAAACAAAACCGCCGAACCGGCGAACAGCCCCATCCCCAGGATGATCAGACTCCGGGCACTGCGCCGATCAGCCAGGCGGCCGGCAATGGGAAAGACGATACCCAGACACAGACCGGCCGGCAACATCAGCAATCCGGCCTGAGTAGCGGAAAAGCCATGCACGGACTGAACGAAAAGCGGGATCATGTAGGTAGAGCCGAACAGCGCCAGGCCCAACGCAAGGGCGCCAATATTGGCAAAAAGGAAAGAGGAGTTGCGCAGCAGACTGATCTGCAACAGCGGGTGAGTGACACGGCGCTCCCACAAGACGAACAGGGTTAGCGCAATCACGGCCACCAGGCCGCCGCCGACAATCATGAGGCCATTACCTGCGGGCGACTGCAAACGATTAAGCGCATCCAGGCTGCACAGGATAGTAAGCGCCAACAACACCAGTCCCGGCAAATCGAAAGGGTAGGAACGCAGGGGCGCCACGGGCTTTGGCAGGAACTTCCAGACCATGACAAAACCCAGAAGCGTCACGGGCACGGGCGCGAACATCACAAAGCGCCAGCTCAACTGATCCACAAGAACGCCCCCCAGGGTGGGGCCCAGCGCGGGCGCCAGTATGACCCCCATACCATAGATGCCCATGGCCTGGCCGCGCCGCTCCCGAGGGAAAATCCGGAACACCAGATACATGGCCATTGGCTGCATAAGGCCGGCCACCGCGCCCTGAGCTACCCGGGCTATAACAAGCATGTCAGGGCTGGTACTGAAGCCCCCGGCAAAAGACACAGCACTGAACAGCAGCATGGCGCTGGCCAGGACTTTCCGCAGGCCAAAATGATCGAGCAACCAGCCGGTGGTCAGCATGGTTGTCGTCATGGCCGCAATAAAACCGGTGGCCAGCCAGTGTGCCTGCCCCTGGCGGATGTCAAATTCTGCCATGATGTCCGGCAGCGCGACGTTTACAATGGTCGCGCTCAGTACTGTCGCCATGGTTCCCAACATGACTGTGGCCACGGCAAACCAGCGCCAACGTTCACCATAACGGCCTTTCAGTGCTTCCAGGGAATGTTTGGACAGAGGAAAACTCCGTATCGGCGGGATGCTTCGCTGCTAACCACACGCTGGCTTATCGGGTTATTTCAGACGCTCACCATTGACCATGATCCGGTTAAACACATTCACGGCCGTTTCGATGTCACTTTCCGGTACGCCTTCGAGCATTTCCTTGCGCAGATCTCTGGCTCTGGCATTGAGCTCATCCATGAATTTGTGACCGGAATCGGTCAGGTGCAGCCGACGGGCACGGCGGTCGTTCTGGCACAGACGACGCTCGATCAGACCTTGCGCCTCCAGGTTATCCAGCAAGCGGACCAGAGTCGGGTTTTCAATCGCCATGAGACCGGCCAGTTCACGCTGGGTCAGGCCTTCACCACCACGCTGAAGATAAAACATCGTTGTCCACCGAGCCTGGGTAACACCCAGATCCTTGAGACGCTCATCCAACAGTTTGCGCCACCGACGGGTTACCCGGGCCACGGCAAACGGGAACTGGTCTCTTATTGCGTCATTTTCCATCGTTTCCCTCAATTCTTCAAAACAGAAGCACAAGACGTACTACTAGTTTCCTAATTATTGCCACTTATGCAGGAAATTGCCACTGCTTAATGCATAAGAATCAGGTCTCTCCCTCGACCCGGGTCTTCTGGAACCCCTCATTGCGTGGATCAAGCTCCGCCAGAACAATCGAGGACTGAGGCGAAGCCGCGACAAAGTGTTCCTGCGCCGTCACAGGAATATCGTAAGTGGTGCGGATCTGGCGCCAGATAATTAACGTCAGCACGAAAAGAAAGGCAGCGTTGCCGAAAAAAAGACCATCCGGACCCACCAGGCTGACAGTTTCGGCCATCACGATGGGGCCGATGACACTGCCGATACCGTAGCTGAGCAAAAGCGTGGCGCTAGCCGCCACAATGCGATGATGCTCCATGCGGTCATTGGTGATGGCCACCGCGATCGGGTAAAGGTTTGCCGCCAGGCCGGTGAAAAGCCCCACCGCAACTAACAACACCCAAAAATTATCAGGCCCCAGGAAAGTCGCGGCAAGACTGGACAAGCCGCCGGCCAGGGCGACCCACATCAGAATGCGGCGACGATCAAAACGATCACAGATGAAGCCGACCGGCCAGGCCAGCAACATCGCGGAAATAATGGCACAGGACATGAACAGGGAAGTGCTGGGAACGTCCAGCCCCACCAGAGTCGCATAGACCGGCCCCAGAGTATAAAAGGCGCCGATCAGTACGCCACAGATCAAGGCGCCAAACACGCCTGAGGAGGATTCACGGACCAAAGTGAAAAAGGACATCCGCTCGACCACCTCCACCTTTGGCGCCTCCATCTTGGTCAATCCCAGGGGGATCAACGCCAATATCAGAAGCACGGCTGTGATGGTAAATGGCAGAAAGCTGGCGGGATCGCCAACATTAACCAGAAGCTGGCCGCCGGCCGCCGCGAGATAGAAAACAATCTGGTAAAGGGCGAAAAGCGAGCCCCGGTTGGTGTTGGTGGCGCGGCTGCTCAGCCAACTTTCAATCACCACCAATAAAGCTGCCATGCTGAAACCGGACAGGACACGCAGGAACGCCCAGAAAATAACGGAAACGGCGACGGGATAAAGCAGTGACGCCACCGCTGCGACAGCCGCAAAGACCGCGAACGTGCGGATATGACCGACTCGCCCAATAATGCGGTGAATAAAAAGCGTACCGGCCACGAACCCGACCGAATAACACACTAATACCCAGCCTATGGTACCGGCATTGACGTTTTCAATGCTGAGGCGAATGCCCAGCAGCGTCATTAAAAAGGCGTTGCCGCTGACCAAAAGCACAATGCTGAGAATCAGGGCCGAAAGTGATACGACCATGCGGGTCATGCGGGCATCTCCAGAATTTTGGCACCGGTGAATCCGGATCAGGGGGCACGGATTGTGGCCTGTCGGTATGCGGCAGGCATTGACTTCCAGGCAGCTGCCAAGCCAACCCATTATTAAATCAATATTGCTGTCACGACGCCATTACGCAATTGCCGAGACCTCATACAACGCCAGTCAAGAGGGGGGCAGCCCTTTTATTTAACATTATTTGACATTAATGTGGTGTAACGCACCCGTTGTTGTAAAAGCTGATAATATAGATTGAATAGCCATGGAATGGCCGGCTAACAGTCAGGTATACCAGAGAGCCCATCTTTATGATGAAAAAAACGGAATGGCCCATCCGCTGGGACTTGCTACTACGCTACCGCCTCATTGAAATTATTGCCTTGTGGGAAGGACGGCTGACAACCAATCACATCTGCCACGGCTTCGGCATCGGACGCCAGCAGGCTTCCAAGGATATCAACACTTATCTGCGGGAAATTGCGCCGGGTAATCTGATATACGATCGCCACCTCAAAGGCTATGTCCCGGCACCGGATTTTCACCCTGCGGTGACCCGGGGCGATTCAGAAGAATACCTTGAGCTTCTGACCCGCACCGATGCACTTAGCCAGACCTTTGAATCCCTCAATATCGGTTTGCCCAACAGTACTGTGCTCCATGTACCCCGGCATCTCGCCGATCCGTCGGTGGTAAGGGCGGTCGTCACAGCGACGCGCCAGGGCCGTCGCCTGGAAGTTGAATATTTTTCCCTGGCCCGGCCTGAAGGCGTGGTTAGCGTCATTGAGCCCCATACACTGGTGTACAGTGGTCAGCGCTGGCAGGTACGCGCCTGGTCCGATGAGCACAGGCAATATCGGGACTTCGTGCTGAGCCGGCTGCGAGGCACGCCCAGGGTGATGCCGGAGCGCAATCGGCACAGCGTCCATCAGGACGTTGACTGGAACCGCATCGTAACGGTGGAGCTCAAGCCTGACCGTCGCCTGACGCCGGACCAGCAGGCGATCATTGCCAGCGATTACGGCATGTCGGATGGCCGCTTGAGACTGGAAACCCGCGCTGCACTGGTCAGATACCTGCTCGCACTGGTGGGCATACGGCCTTATAAGGCGGACCCGGACCCCCTGGTGCAGCAGCTTGAGCTTGCCAATGCCGATGCCCTGGCGCCCTGGTTCCGCGCCCGCAGTAAGCCGAGAGAAGAAACGGTTCAGGCCTGTTAAAATGCATGCGAAGTGCCTGTTTTTTATCGCATTCCTATTTGGCAGCGGCGGGCCCCTTCTGGCCTCAGAATGCGGCTCGCCGGCGACCCCCATCGCCTCTATCCAGGGTGCGACGCCGGTATCGCCCCTGGCCGATCAGTGGGTCACCGTCGAAGGGGTCATGACTCTCGACGCCCGCTCCGCCGACGGTCTTCGCGGTTTTTATTTGCAGCAGACAGATACTGAAACCGACGGTGACCCGGCCACCTCGGAAGCTCTGTTTGTCTACACCGATAACAAGACCGGTCAGCAGGGCCATCGGGTTCGAGTGAGCGGACGGGTCAAGGAATTTCATGAGCTGACAGAATTGACCGCCGTCAAAGCCCTGGCCGACTGCGGCCCTGCGCCCATGCCCAAGGCGGTGGAACTGTCTGTCCTCTGGCCCGAAGGTATTGACCCGGAACACCTGGAGAACATGCGGGTCTCCTATAAGGGGTCACTGACGGTTATCGACAGCTACAACCTTGCCCGGTATGGCGAATTAACCCTAGCGCCGACACTTCAATGGGTGCCCACCCAGCATCTGGTACCCGGGCCCGACGCTCACGCGCGGGGGAAGACTCAGGAAAAACAGCGCCTGATACTTGATGATGCCTCAAGCCGTCGCAACCCCAGGCCCGTGCCCTATCCACCGCCGGCCCTTGCCTACAGCAACAGTGTTCGGGCAGGAGACCGGATCACCGGCCTGGCAGGCATTATTGACTACCGCTTCGGGGCCTGGCGCTTACAGCCGACAACCACGCCAGTATTTGAAAGCAGAAAACCCCGCCCGCCGGCGCCCGGCAAACCCGAGGGCAGTAATCTCCGTGTTGTTACGTTCAATCTGGGTAATTATTTCAACGGCGACGGCCAGGGCAAAGGCTTTTCGGGCCAACGGGGAGCTTCGGACATCACGGCGCTGAAGCGGCAGACCGCCCGCTTCCAAGACGTCGTCACATCTCTGGAGCCCGATATACTTACGGTTATGGAAGTGGAGAATGACGGTTACGGTCCGGACAGCGCATTGGCAAACCTTGCCGAGGCCTTGGGTGACGACTGGGCTTATCTGACCACTGATCAAAGGCCGGGGCGGGATGCCATCAAGGTAGCGATACTTTATCGACCAAGCCAGATTGAGCCGGTAGGCTCCACCCGACTTCAAGCCAGCATTGACGGGGGGCGCCCGGCCATGGCCCAGATGTTTCAGTCCCCCGCAGATGCACAGACGCTCAGAGTTGTTGCCAGCCATTTAAAATCAAAGAGTTGCCGCGGCGCCAACGGCTTGAACAGGGCCCAAAAGGATGGCCAGGGATGTTACGCCAAGGCCAGGGAGCAGGCGGCTGTGGCGCTGTCAGACTGGCTCAAAAGCCTCAGTGGCCCGATGCCAACGGCCGGCACACTCGTTACCGGCGATCTTAACAGCTATGCCCGGGAAACGCCTCTGAAGCGCCTGGCGGAGGCCGGCTTCACGGACCTGATACGCCAAAGGCAAGGGGCCGAGAGCTACAGCTACCGTTTTCGCGGACGTGCCGGCACCCTGGATTACCTGCTCGCTGACGATAGCTTGCAAAGCCGAATCATGGCGGCACAGACCTGGGCCATCAACGCCGATGAGCCCAGGGCGCTGTCTACTGACGGTGCACTGAATTCCGGTGCTGAATCGCCACCGGATACAACCGGACCCGCCCCCTGGCGTTCGTCTGACCATGATCCGCTGGTGCTTGACCTCGGTCTTTAAACGATTTTTCCCCGCGACGTCGTTCGACCTGGCAGCGGTCTCTGAAACGCTTGTTAATCGATGCCGATGATTTTATGCATCTGCAAGGTCAACCGCCAGCGCGGATGCGCCAGGCAATAGTCTGTGGCTTTGCGGGTATTGCTCTGCTTTACGGCGTCCTCCTGATTCCCGGGCACAGTGGGGGACGCCATTGGAGACAGGAAGAAATGCCGGGCTCTGATGTTTTCAAAGGCCTCGGGCGGTGGTGCAAGAGGCTGGGGAAACACCAACTTGAGCTCATCGCATTCATCGAGCACTAGCGGTGCATTGGCTTTAGGGCTGACACACAGCCAGTCAATGCCGGCCGGGGCGGGCAGAGTGCCGTTGGTTTCGACCCCCACCTCGAAACCGCACTCATGAAAAGCGCTGATCAGCGGCTCATCCAGTTGCAGCAAAGGCTCACCGCCGGTACAAACCACATAGGGTCGGCCGCTCGCCTGGGGCCAGAGGCCGGCAATGTGCTCCGCCAGGGCCATGGCAGTCCCGAATTTGCCGCCATTCTGGCCATCGATACCGACAAAATCCGTGTCGCAAAAGTTACAAACGGCCGTTGCCCGGTCAGTTTCCCGGCCGCTCCAAAGATTGCACTTGCTGAAACGGCAGAAAACCGCGGCTCGTCCGGCCTGGGCGCCCTCACCCTGAAGCGTGTAGAACGCCTCTTTTATCCGATACATCAAACATCCTCTTCATAAGGCAGTGGGTCCTTGCGGCCCAGATTCGCAAAGGCTTCAAGCCGCTCCTGACAGGAACCGCACCGCCCGCATGCCCGCTCCCGGCCGTTATAACAGGTCCACGTCAGACGATAGTCCAGATTCATGGCCAGGCCTTCCGCCAGAATGGCGGTTTTATCCAGATCGATATAAGGCGCCTCGATGCGCACGGATTCGTAGTTGGCGATTCGACAGACCGCATCCATTTTGCTGACGAACTCCGGCCGGCAGTCCGGATAGATGGCGTGATCGCCACCGTGAGCGCCATACCAGACAGCCGCGGCACTGGCCGTGACGGCATAACCGGTGGCCAGTGACAGCAAAATCATATTGCGGTTAGGCACCACGGTTGCCTTCATGCTGGGCTCGGTATAATGACCTTCCGGCACCGCGGCGGAACCGGTGAGAGAGGATCCGGCCATGACAGCACCCAGCGCGGTAATATCGATGACCTGATGCGGCACACCGAGGCTCTGGCAAACGGCTTGCGCGCTTTCGAGTTCACGCACGTGCCGCTGGCCGTAATTGAAAGACAGTGCATGCACCGACAAGCCCCTGGCAAGCGCACGATGCAGAAGCGTGAATGAATCCATGCCTCCCGAATAAATGACCACAACCGTTTCCGTCATACAAACCTCCGACTTGATGGCGGTATTGTAACAGTGCTGAGGGATGATGGGTTCGCGTCAATGCTGTGAGACAGTTACACTTTCTGAACTTAAAGGATAACTAATAGACGGTATGACGACGCCCAGCACCCCAGCATTTCTGGATTTCGAGGCCTCAAGCCTTGACCTGATTGCCAGCTACCCCATTGAGGTCGGCGTGTGCCTGCCCGATGGCAACCTGCATAGCTGGTTAATACAGCCCCATGTGCTCTGGCTGGACTGGTCCGAAAGCGCGGAACGGGTTCATGGTATTTCCCGGAAGACCCTGGAAAAAGAGGGCGCACCCATCCGTGATGTGGCCCTTGCACTGAATGAAATCCTGTCAGGACAGGTCTATTGCGATGCCTGGACCTTCGACAGTTTCTGGATGCATCGGCTGTTCCGGGCCGCCCGTACACTGCCGGAATTCCAGCTCGAGTCCGTCGCGATGGTCCTGACCACCCGGCAGGTCCAGGACTGGGCGGCAGCCCGCCAGAAAGTCATCAACGAACTTGGCCTGCCTATCCATCGGGCCGCCAATGATGCTTTGATACTGCAAAAAACCTGGCAAAGTATTCACCCCGGGCGGGACAACTAAAACACCGTTTTTGAAGGAACCCGGGAGGAAACTGTCCCAACGGAAAAACGGCCGCTCGGGCGGTACCCGAGCGGCCGTTGCAACAGCCTTGATTACGCAGGACAGCCAGGGCTGAGATGCGATCAGGCGAAGCTTTTCTTGGGCTGGGTCCGAACATGCGTGGTGTAAAGCGCCAGGCCAACCAGGGTCAGACCACCCACCAGATTGCCCAGTACGGTCGGGATCTCATTCCACATAACATACTGGTACAGAGTGAACTCCGCACCCATCATGAGGCCGATGGGAAACAGGAACATATTGACCACTGAGTGCTCAAAACCGAGATAGAAGAACACAATGATCGGCATCCACATGGCCATGATCTTGCCTGATACGGTCGTGGAGATGGTGGCGCCAACAACACCCATTGAGACCATCCAGTTACAGAACATCCCCCGCAGGAACAGGATGATCCAGCCGGCCACGCCGGCGTCCTGGTAACCGACGGTTCGGCTTTCGCCCACAGTCATCATCTTTTGTCCGATTTCGTTCACCGCTTCCGTGCCACCCATGGTGAAATTGAGGTAGCCGAAAATTGCGATAAACAAAGCACCGCCCAGGTTACCGAGACCCACCAGGCCCCAGTTCTTGAGCATGCGAGGAAAGGTCACGCCGGGGCGTTTGTCGATCAACGCCAGGGGTATAAGCATGAAAACCCCGGTGAGCAGGTCATACCCCATGAGGTAGAGCATGCAAAACCCGACGGGGAACAGCAGCGCGCCGAGGAGAAACGAGCCGGTTTGAACCGCAATGGTGATGGCAAAGATAACCGCCAGCGCCAGTGTTGCGCCCGCCATAAAAGCGCGAATCAACGTATCCCGCGTGCCCATGTGGATTTTCGCCTCGCCTGCGTCCACCAACTTAGTGACGAACTCGGAAGGTTGCAAATAAGCCATAACGCTTTGTCCTTATTCAGCCTGGATAAAAAAAACTCTGTCAGTGAAAGCCAAGGTGTACGAGGCCGTGTCACCCGGTGGAAGCACACGGCATGCCATTTCTGAAAAGAACGTTTTGACCAATAGCGGGGGGCTGCATAAAAATCTTTAATATCAATGCTCAGCCCCATCAGTGAAAAGCTTCCTCGGAAACAGACCGGTTCCTCAAGCCAGGGCCTGAGCGGTCTCAACATACCCCTATGAGCAAGGGACGCCCTGTTGCTGTGCAGCGGTTATAGCGGCTGCACACTGAGGGCGCGTTTTTCCTGCCGCCCCGGTCAGCTTTGGTGCAGAGGCTTTTACGCTAACCGCCCACTTTGCAAAAACACCGGCAGACGATACACTGAAAGTTGAATCGGGTTGGCCCGACCGGGCCCTGTTACCCGGAGAGGCACTGATCCGGAATACAACGAGGATTGAAACTGAATGACCAAGCCATCAGCACCTGTTCCGAACACCGTGACCGCACCCTGTCTTGCGCGCGTCATGCACAGTCCAATCATGAACAGCTAACGGCTTTCGGTCGCAACCGGGAGCTTCTGAGCGTCCCGGACCGCTTCTCCCTAAAAGCCCCGGCGCCTCAGAGCCCGGGGTTTTTTGTTTTGCCGCTGCAACACAACGAGGAGAAGATCATGAGAAAACAGCCCAATGCACGCGCGGCCAACCAGCAGGCCGGGAAACGCCCGCCGCAGACACAACGCCAGGCCTATATCAAACGTCCGGAAAAATTGCCGTTGCTGGATGCGATTTGCAAGAAACTCAACCAGCGCGTCAACCTGGATGACGAACCGCGGGTTTTGGGGGTTTATGAAAGAGGCTGGATATTCAAGGGCGTTCTGAGCAACCTTGGGGACGCCGAGGCACGATACGTCAGAGCCTTGGCGACGCGCTATAATTCCTGGATCGCGCGCCAGGTCGCATGATGGGTTCGAAGGGCACCTGAGCCTTTAGGCTTTGGTGCCTGTCACCCGTCCAAGACCTGCTATAGTTTGAGGATGCCTTGCGATGTGGCAAGGCCGACGTTCTGTCTCACCCGGCCAACGGAGCAACTTATTCATGACGCCCACCTCAGTCGCAGACACTCTTCGGGAGTACCTGTCCCTTCTGGAACTCATGGATGACGCGTACTGGGAGGCGGGTTCTATCAGCCACAAAGATATGATCTACGACATCATCAGTATTTTCAGTCAGGAGGTGGCCGAACTTAACAAGCTCAGCATCATGGATCACCACTACCCTTACGAAGTGATCACCGAAGGCATGAGGCGGGTGGTTCCCAAGCTGGAACGTCTTGACGATTACCGCGAGGAAGTTATTCAACGCACCCAAACACTGACGGATTTCAGGGACATACTGTCGTCGGTTATCAGCATTCTGGAAGAACAGCTGGCCACGGTCTGATCAGGGAATGGCAAGAGGCCGCTGGCTTTGCCGGACCGGCCGGAATTCGTGATTGATCGAATAAATAAAATGCGCCAGGGCCGGCAAGTGATGCCCCACTATGGGTATCCCGGTGTTAATCAGGCTCACCGAAATATCACGGGCGGGATCGGCCCAACAGAATTTGTTGATCAGCCCCACATGACCAAAGGCATCACCACTGCCCTGACCCCAAAGGCCCACTGGATTTCCGCCCAGCATCAAACCGGCGCTGAAGCGCATGGGCAGCATGAGTGTGCGATCAAGCTGGAGTGACCCGTAAGGCTGGATCGCCCGTCTGACGGTCACTGTCTGGCAAATCCGCTTGCCTTCCCAGACGCCGCCATTGAGCATCATCTGGAAGAAACGGCCCATTTCCTCCGCGGTACCGCACAAATTGCCAGCGGGGATCACAGCGCTTTGAAAACGTGGGTCGTTGACCACCTGCTCCACCGTATGGAGATCCGCGCCCAGGGCCTGTTGCACAATTCGCGAAACCGGGAAGAACGGCGTCGGTCCGGTTGCGTAATTAGTGGCCAGCTTTTCCAGGTCTTCCGTGCTCAGTCCGTAGGTGAAATAGCGCATGCCCATGGGTTTGCGAATGTGCCGATCAAGAAACACCTCAATGGTGTTACCGGTCACTTTCTCCAACACCCGCTGCAGCACGTAGCCCCCGGTAATGGCGTGATAGGCAAGCTTACTGCCATCCACCGCCACGGGTTCTGCCTCGCACAAAAGGCGCCAGACTTCCTCTTTGTCCCAAAGCACGTCGATTGAGGTTTCTTTCGGGATGGCCGGAATGCCACCCCGGTGGGACAGTATCTGATAAATGTTGATACTGCCCTTGCCCCGCTGGGCAAACTCCGGAAAGTAGTATGCGATCGGATCGAGCAGGTTGACCAGGCCATCTTCGGCCAGGATGTGAATCAGCAGGGCCGTGACGGCTTTGGAGGCCGAGAAATAACAAACCGGGGTTTCGGGAGTCATGGCGACTTTGTTCGCGGCCGCTGGAGCCCGGGGGCCATTACCGCTGGCATGACCGATCGCACGATTCAGCACAGAGACCCCCCGGTGTCGCACGGATAGCTGAATGCCTGGATGAGTGCCGGTTCGGTACAAGCGCTGGACACTGCGCCAGACAGCGTCCGTAGCCGATTCGCTGATACCCACGGAAGCGGGTTGCTCAGCGGCAGAATCGCGACAAGTCACGCTTTCCAGATCGTCAGGCACTCGGCAAGTCTGCAGGGCCCGCCGTACAATTTGTCTCATGACTCACACCTTGCTTGGTTTCGCTCACACGTGAATTTAGCGACCTCATCTGAGCTTATGACGGGAGCACCCTCGCAGGCTTAGCCAGGGCCACAGCGACACTCACCAGAGTCGACGCCACCAAAGCATAGCCGAAGGGCTCAAGTGTGGGTATGCCTCCCGGGAAACTGGCCACAATCAAACCATCGGCAAGACTGCCACCGGCAACCCAACCTGGCAGAACCGCTCCCACAATGCCCGCCACAATGCCCGCGATGGCCGCAGCCGGGGTCATACGATCCCACAGGCCCAGGAAAACCGGCACCACGGCGGTGGCACAGAGAAGATCCGCGATCAGAAACAGGCGCAGCACCGAGTAACCCTGCAGGGCAATCAGCACGACCGGAACCATGAGCACCACAATCAGCCAGCGCGCTTCGGTCAGTCCCAGGCCCGCTTTCTCAGTGATCGCCAGCGAAGCAAGGGCGTTTTGCAGAGTATCAACAGACGAGGCCACCAGCGTCAGGGCCAGCACCAGAGCCAGCAAAGACAGCCAGGCGGGGGCGTCGGCCAATAACGCAAAAAAGGGAATAGGCGGCGACCCCAGGTCGGTACCGCTCATTGCGGCGATAATACCGAGCCCGCCCACCAGAGCCACCACGATGACGGTCACCAGACCACCGAGCAAGGCCCCGCGCTCAAGCACTTCGCCGTCACTGGCGGACCAGAGCCTTTGCCAGTAGCCCTGATGAAAAAGGTTGGCCGCTGTCACCGCAATAACGAGAGTTAATGCCACCGCCAGAGCGCTGCCCGTGGGCACAGCGGGGAGTGGGCTGGCTTCTGGTATTACCGGCAGGGATGGCAGGACCGCAACGCCTACCACCAGCAGCAGTGCGATTAATAGCACCGCTTGCCACCGGTCCGTGACCAGGCTGGCGCGCAGACCGCCCCAGGCGGTATAGACCAGCGTTGCCAAGGCCACCCCAACGACCGCAACGCTGCCGTCCAGATCCGAGAGAAGACCGGTGATGGCGCCGATGGCCGTCAACTCGGCCGTCAGGAAACACAGCATATACAGGACTGAAATAAGGGTGACCCAGCGTCGGACCCCATTGCCGTACTTGGCCTGAGCGAACTCACCAATACTGCGGCCCGCCGGCAGGTAACGACGGATAGCCGGCCCGCAGAATGCGAAGACCACAAAGGGCAGGGCTGCGCCCAGGGCATAACCTGCCAGGGCAACGGGGCCGACCAGTGCACCGATTTCAGGGGGCGCAAACAGTATCCAGGCCCCCATGCCGGACGCCAGAAAAGACAGACCCAGGGCTCTCGCGCCCTGGGAATTGCGGGCCGTGATGTAATCGTCAAGTCCGGCCCCGGTGCGTCGAGCCTGCAGGCCGATCCAGGTAAACGCCAGCAGTGCCAGAACAAGAACAGCGGCAGTTATATAGATCATGGTGCTCCCTTCCTCCGCCGGTAGGCTCCGGCTCCGTGTCGTATATTCCACAAATTCCGGCAGCCCCATAAACAAAAACCCGGTCAAGTCGTCCTTGAACCGGGCCTCGTTCGGGGCCGATCATGCCCCGGGATAATGCTCCCTGTCAGGCTTTATCGAGTGCGTCCGCCAGTGCCTTGTTCAAGGTTTCACTGGGCCGCATCACATCCTTCACCTTATCGGTTGCAGGATGATAATAGCCGCCAATATCCACAGGATGACCCTGAACAGCGCTCATTTCCTCCAGAATCCTGTCGCGATGCTCATTGAGAAACGCGGACAACGGCTTGAAATAAGCCTGCAGATCCTTGTCGGTGCTCTGATTGGCCAACTCTTCTGCCCAGAACATCGCCAGCCAGAAGTGACTGCCCCGATTGTCCAGCTCGCCGGTCTTGCGCGACGGCGTCTTGTTTTCTTCCAGCAGACGGCCGGTGGCCCGATCCAGTGCATCCCCCAGGATTTCGGACTTGGGCTTGCTGTACTTTTCACCCATATCCTGCAGCGAGACGGCAATGGCAAGGAATTCGCCCAGCGAATCCCACCTCAAATGGTTCTCTTCCAGAAGCTGCTGCACGTGCTTCGGCGCCGAACCACCAGCACCGGTTTCAAACAGGCCACCGCCGGCCATCAAGGGCACGATGGAGAGCATCTTGGCGCTGGTGCCCAGCTCCAGGATGGGGAAGAGGTCGGTCAGGTAGTCCCGCAGAACGTTGCCCGTCACCGAAATGGTATCCAGGCCACGAATCAGGCGTTCCATGGTGTAACGGATTGCGCGCACCGGCGACTTGATCTGAATGTCCAGGCCCTCGGTGTCCATTTCAGCAAGGTACATTTCAACTTTCTTGATGAGCTCGGCATCGTGAGCGCGTTCGTCATCCAGCCAGAAAAGTGCCGGCATGCCCGAGGAACGGGAGCGGTTGACCGCCAGCTTGACCCAGTCCCGAATCGGCAGGTCCTTGGTCTGGCAGGCACGCCAGATATCGCCTTTCTCAACATCGTGCTCGATCAGCACCTGGCCATCCTCGGACACGACACGAACTTTGCCGTCATCCGGGATCTCAAAGGTCTTGTCGTGGGAGCCGTACTCCTCCGCTTTCTGGGCCATAAGGCCAACGTTGGCGACCGTGCCCATGGTTCTGGGATCGAAGGCGCCGTGAGTTTTGCAGAAGTTGATCACTTCCTGGTAAATCGTGGCGTAGGTGCTCTCCGGCATGCAGGCTTTGGTGTCCTTCAGCTTGCCGTCCGGGCCCCACATCTTGCCGGAGCTACGAATCATCGCCGGCATGGAGGCATCCACAATGACGTCACTGGGCACGTGCAGGTTGGTCACGCCCTTGACCGAATCCACCATCGCCAATTCCGGACGTTTGGCATAGCAGGCGTGGAGGTCTTCGCGGATTTCTTCCTGCTTGGATTCCGGCAGTGACTTGATGCGCTCGGTGACACTGCTGAGGCCATTGTTCGGGTTTACGCCCAGTTCATCAAACAGCTCGCCATGCTTCTCGAACAGGTCTTTGTAGAAGATCTTGACCGCATGGCCGAACACGATGGGGTGGGAAATCTTCATCATGGTGGCTTTGACGTGGAGAGAAAACATCACGCCGGTTTCCTTGGCGTCGTCCAGCTCATGCTCGAAAAAATGACGCAGGGCCTCACAACTCATGAACATGCCGTCCAGCACTTCGCCCTCTTCCAGCGCCAGCTCCGGTTTCAGTACCGTGGTCCTGCCGCCTTTATCGGTAAAATCGATGCGGACCTTGCAGGCTTTTTCCAGCGTCAGTGACTTTTCGCTGGAATAGAAGTCGCCGCCATGCATGTGGGCCACATGAGTGCGCGATGCCGGGCTCCACTCGCCCATGCTATGAGGGTATTTGCGGGCAAATTCCTTGACTGCCGGCGGTGCACGGCGGTCCGAATTGCCCTCACGCAGAACCGGGTTAACGGCGCTGCCCAGAACCTTGCCGTAACGGGCCTTGATTTTTATATCGGCTTCGCTTTCGGGATTTTCGGTATAGTCCGGAATTTGGTAACCCTGTTTCTGCAGTTCCCGGATAGCCGCCTGCAGCTGCGGGATAGAAGCGCTGATATTGGGCAATTTGATGATGTTCGTATCCGGGTGCTGGGTTAAGCGCCCCAGCTCCGCCAGCGAGTCGGGTACCTGCTGGTCTTCTGTCAAATAATCCGGGAAAGTGGCCAATATGCGCGCGGCCAGGGAAATGTCACTGGTTTCAATCTCGATACCGGCGGGTGCAATAAAGGTTTCCAGAATCGGCAGCAATGAACGAGTGGCCAGGGCGGGGGCTTCGTCAGTCAGGGTATAAATGATCTTGGATTTCGATGTTGTCATTTTCGTCCTCAGTAAAGGTATTAGTTCAGGACGGTCAGGGCTGAATCCAGCGTCTTCTGGACACCAGAGTGAAGCAAAGACTGAATACGAACGTTTGAGAAGACTACAAAGATACCAGTTTCCGGTACCTTTTGATTAAGATTTTAGTCTAAACGGCGCGAAAATGCATCGAGACGCGGGACCATGCGCAATTACCGGGGCAGCAGCACCTGTACAGATGGTCGGCTCGCCGCTCCCGGCAATGCGACATCATTTCTTGAGGTGAACATCCATGGTGATGTCCGGCTTCAAGGCCGCTGATACCGGGCAGTTCATCTTGGCAGTATTGGCCGCTTTTAGCAGTGCGTCTTCGTTGGCACCGGGGATGGCGGCGGTCACATCGAAATGAATGGCAGAAATTTCAAAGCCGCCCTCGATTTCTGTCAGCTCCACTCCTGCTTTGGTGTCTATGCTGTCCGGCACAAGATCGGATTCGCCCAGAATCATCGACAGGGCCATGGAGAAACAGCCGGCGTGAGCGGCCCCCAGCAGTTCTTCCGGATTGGTGCCCTGGCCGTCTTCAAAGCGTGTCCGGAAAGAGTATTGCTGATCTTGTAACACACCGCTTTCCGTCGATACGGTACCCTTGCCGTCTTTAAGACCGCCTTCCCAATGAGCGCTCGCTTTCCTTTTCATAAGTTCTCCTTACACCGGTTGGGGTAGATTCAGGATTAGCCGTGCAGCTCACGGCAGTCTTCCGACTTAAACAACTCCAGCCCGGCCAGTCAACCGGCCATTGACGTCCTATCAACCGAGGCGTGGTGCCAGGCGGTAGATCTGTGCTGTGCTGCTGGGCGTAACACTGACAACATCCAATCCTTACCCGGAGATGGCTTTGACCGCCCATCAGATAACGCACATCGTAATGCTTCTGCTCTCCACCCTCATGCTTTCGGCCTGTGCCACCCACATCAATGAGCCGGAGCATCCCC